>JAFDHW010000367.1 GCA_019308705.1 Deltaproteobacteria bacterium | reverse complement strand
ATGTTCCACACCTTGGCGGGCAATACCATCTGCCTGTTCGGGTTCGCGTTCAAGGCCAACACCGGCTACACCCGCGAGAGCCCGGCCATCTTCATCGCAAAAAGGCTCTTGGAGGAGCGCGCGGCGGTGAGGATCACCGATCCCAAGGCCCTGGCCAACGCCAGGAGGACTTGAAGCACGCCGCCGGAGACGTTCGGTACCTGGAGGATCCCTACGAGGCCGCCAGGGGCGCGGACGCCATCGCCGTGCTCACCGAGTGGGACTGCTTCCGCACCCTGGATTACCGCCGCATCTACCAGGACATGGAAAAGCCCGCTTTTTTGTTCGACGGCAGGAACATCCTGGACCACCAGGCGCTTTTTGACATGGGGTTCAACGTCTACCCCATCGGCAAGCCGAAGCTTTCCCACCTGTAGCGCCTTTTTTTCGTCCGTCCGGCGGGAGGGGCATGAAACGTTATGCGTCACCGCGCACGGCCGAGGGTGTCGGGGCGCTTGAGCCGGGACCGGGATTCGTCCCGGCCACGGGATGATATGGCGATACTAGTTACCGGAGCCGCGGGATTCATAGGGTTTCACCTGGCTGGCGCGCTTTTGGACCAGGGCCGCGACGTGGTGGGGGTGGACAACCTGAATCCCTACTACGACCCCAAACTGAAAAAGGACCGGCTGGCCATTCTTGCAAAGCGGCCCGGCTTTTCCTTTGAGAAGCTGGACCTGGCGGACCGCGAGGCCACCGGCCGCCTGTTCGAAACCAGGTTTTCCCGTGTGGTGCACCTGGCCGCGCAGGCCGGGGTGCGGCACTCCATCACAGACCCCCACGCCTACGTGGAAGCCAATGTCAGCGGCTTTTTGAACGTCCTGGAAGGCTGCAAAAAGAGCCGCCCGGCGCACCTGGTCTTTGCTTCCTCCTCCTCGGTGTACGGGGCCAACACCAAGCAGCCTTTCTCCGTGCGGGACAACGTGGACCACCCGCTTTCCCTGTACGCGGCCACCAAGAAGGCCGGGGAACTCATGGCCCACACCTACGCCCACCTCCACGGCCTGCCGGTCACGGCGCTTCGGTTCTTCACGGTGTATGGTCCCTGGGGCAGGCCGGACATGGCCCTTTTCAAGTTCACCAGGGCCATGCTGGCCGGCGAGCCCATCGAGGTGTACAACCAGGGGGACATGAAGCGGGATTTCACCTACATCGACGACGTGGTCAAGGGGGTTGTCCGTGTGATGGAGGTCATCCCCGAACCCAACCCGCGATGGTCCGGGGATTCGCCGGACCCGGCCACCTCCGGCGCACCCTACAGGCTGTACAACATCGGGAACAACAACCCGGCCCGGCTCATGGATTTTATCCATCTCCTGGAAAAGGCCCTGGGAATGAAGGCCGAAAAGCGTTTTTTGCCCATGCAGCCGGGCGACGTGAAGGAAACCTGCGCCGACGTTGCGGACCTTGCCGCGGCAACGGGCTACGCACCCGCTACGCCCCTGGAAGAGGGGGTGCGGCGGTTCGTGGAATGGTACAGACATTACTACGGAACATAGAACGATACAGGGAAGGCGACCATGAGCTGCGAAAAGACGGATGCTTCCGGAAGGGAAGAAAAGACCCTGGTTTCCGTAAGCCCCGATGGCGAGGCGTTCCCCCTGCCCTCCGAGGAGGATTACGCCAGGGAGAACGAGCGCCTGAAGACCTTGGTGGACGAGCAACGCGCCCTGGGCAGGGAGATCGTGGTGGTCATGGGCGTGGGGTTCGTGGGCGCGGTCATGGCCGGAGTAGTGGCCGACAGCGTGGACTACGCCACGGGAGGGTCCACCAAGTTCGTCATCGGCATGCAGCGGCCCTCCACGCGCTCCTTTTGGAAGATCCCCTACCTGAATCGCGGCGTGGCGCCGGTGGAGGCCGAGGACCCGGAAGTGGCGCCCATGATCAAGCGCTGCGTCAAGGAAAAGAAAACGCTTGTCGCCACCTTTTCCTACGAGGCGCTTTCCCTGGCGGACGTGGTGGTGGTGGACGTGCAGTGCGACTACCACAAAAACGCCCTGGGCGACGTGCGCAACGGCGAGGCGGACATCGCGGCCCTGGAATCCTCCCTCCAGGTGATCGGCGAGAAGATCCGGCCCGAGTGCCTGGTGCTCATCGAGACCACCGTGCCGCCCGGCACCACGGAGCACGTGGCCTATCCCATCGTGAAAAAGGCTTTTGCCAAGCGGGGGCTCGAAGACGCGGAGCCGCTTCTGGCCCACTCCTACGAGCGGGTTATGCCGGGCAAGAACTACGTGGCCTCCATCCGGGATTTCTGGCGGGTGTGCTCGGGCATCAACGAAGAAGCGCGCAAGAGGGTGATGGCGTTTCTGTCCGACGTGCTCAACGTGGACGAATACCCCCTCACCGTGCTGGATCGCCCCATTGAGAGCGAAACCGCAAAGATCGTGGAGAACTCCTACCGGGCCACCATCCTGGCGTTCCTCCACGAGTGGAGCATCTTCGCGGAGAGAAACGGCGTGGACATCACCAAGGTGATCTCCGCCATCAAGGTGCGGCCCACCCACAACAACATCATGTTCCCCGGCCCGGGCATCGGCGGCTACTGCCTGCCCAAAGACGGCGGCCTGGGCTTCTGGGCCTACCACACCCTGCTGGGGTTCGAGGACGACATCTTCAAGATTACGCCTCTGGCCATCGACATCAACGACACCCGCGCCCTGCACGCGGCCAGGGTGGTGCGCGACGCCCTGCGCAACACGGGCAGGATCGTGGCCGCCTCCAAGATCGCGCTTCTGGGGGCCTCCTACCGGGAGGACGTGGGCGACACCCGCTACTCCGGGTCCGAGCTCATCGTGCGCAAGCTTACGGAAATGGGCGGTGACGTGGTGGTGCACGACCCCTACGTCAAGCACTGGTGGGAACTGGAAAAGCAGGACACCTATCCCGGCCCGGGACATTCCCGCGCCCGGTTTTTCCACAACCAGGACAAGGTGGCGGAAATCCGCGTGGAGCAGGACCTGGACAAGGTGTTGAAGGGCGCGGAGGCCGTGGTGTTCGCGGTGCGCCA
>JAFDHW010000014.1 GCA_019308705.1 Deltaproteobacteria bacterium | reverse complement strand
TGCTCCGCGGGACCAACCGGGCACTGGCCCGGGCCGCCTTCCACCTTCCCCTTCTGGGCGGCAGAAAATCCAAAAGCATCAAGGAACTGGAACGCCAGTGGATGGCGTTTCTTGCCCGGGCGGGTATCCGGCCCAGGGTGACCTCCCGCACGGACACCCAGTTTTGCTGGGAGGTGGACGCCTGCCCATGGGGCTTTTGCCGGCCGGGCCAGGCCGGCCCGTGCGACGCGGCCATGGACCTGGACCGCACCTACACAAGACTTCTGGGGGGTGAACTGGTCATCGAAGAACGCATCGCCGAAGGCAAAACCCGCTGCAGGTTCACAACCCGCCTTGTCTCATAGCCGCTGCCATAAAAAAGCGGCCCCGGAGTCCCGGGGCCGCGCCGCATTGGAAAGAAAGCCCGCCTACCCGTTGGCCTTGCGGTACTCCTCCAGATAGGAGATGAGTTCGTCCAAGGTCTTCTTGGGATAGAGTTCCCCGGCCTTTTCATACCAGATGGTCTTGGCCCGCTTCTTGATCTCCTTCAAGTCCGCGGAGTTGATCTTGCCCTCCCGTACGCCGTAGCGGATGATGGCCTCCAGGCACTTTTTGTTGTCCTTGCGGACCTCGGCGCAGTATTTGGCCTCCAGTTCGGGCCGCATGGCGAACAGCTCGTCCACGTATTTCTTGGGCAACTCCTTCCAGGATTCCAGGGAAATGAGAATGACCGCCGGGGAGTAGCGGATCTTGATGGGATAGACGAACTTCACCGTGGAGTACATCTGCGCGCCCACCACCCAGATGGCGGGGCCGATGGCCGCATCCACCACGCCCTGGCGCAGGGAGGCCGAGGCCTCGGGCACGGAAACCGGAATGGGGCTCGCGCCCAGGGCGATGAACAACGCCTCCTCCAGGGGGCCGTACCAGGTGAGAAACCGGGCCCGTTTGAAAGCTTCCAAGTTGTTCAAGGGGTACTTGGTGGAGTAAAGCTGGTCAAAGTCCTGGTCGGTCCAGGAGAGGGCCATGTAGCCGTTGTCCGCGATGATCTTATCGAACTGGTCGCGCATCTTGGACTTGATGTAGTCCACTTCCGCGTAATTCTTGAACAAGAAGGGCAACTCCACCACGGCCATCTCCGGGCAGGCCAGGGTGGTTCCCTGGCCGGAGAACCCCGCCCCGTCCAGCTGGCCGATGCGCATCTTCTTGATATAGTCCTCGTCATCGCCCATGACGCCGCCCCAGTAGACCTTCAGCTCCAGGTTTCCCTCGGTCACTTCCTCGACGACCGGGAACAAAATCTTTTTGATCTGCCGGGCATACCCTACCCCGTCCGGAGCCAGGCTGGCGAACTTCCACCTGATCTTCTTTTGCTCCGCAGCCGCCGGAGCGGTGAACGCCGCCACAAGCACGGCTGTCAAAATGACCCCCATCAGTCGTTTGTGTCCGGTCATGGTCACCCTCATTTTCCACCTCGTGGTTCTTTAGTGTTTCCTGGGTAAAAATGTCGCCGGCGCCGGTGGGGGAGACGCCGTCCGCCAGGCATGCAACCCGGCCGGAGAGAAAAATTCATAGCACAATTTTCCGGGCCACGCACCCCTTATGCCCCCGGAAAAAGCCCCTTATCGGCCGGCGCGGTATTGCTCCAGGTGGTCCAGGACCTCGTTCAGGGTTTCCCTGGAATACAGGGTTCCCACCATCTGGTCCCATACCGTCACCGCCTTTTTGCGGATGGCGGAAAGCTCCTCCGGCGAGGGATGCACCACCTCCAGGCCGTATTGCACCATGGCCTGAATGCTCTTTTCGTTGTCCGCCCGGATCTCGTCGCAGTACTTTGCGTTCAGCTCGATGCGGCCCCCAAGGATGCGGCGGCGGTACTTTTCGGGGAGCTTTTTCCAGGAGTCCAAAGTGACCACGATGAGGGCCGGGGAATAGCGGATCTTCATGGGGTTGATGTACTTGATGGTGGAATACATCTGCGCGCCGACCACCCACAGGGCCGGACCGATGGCCGAATCCGCCCTGCCGCCCCGGATGGCTGCGGATACCTCGGGCACGTCCGCCTCGATGGTATGCGCCCCCAGGATTTTCAAAAGCTCCTTTTCCAGGGGTCCGTACCAGGTGATGAACGTCGCCCGGGCGAACTGGTCCAGGGAGGGCAGCGGCCAAGCCGAGGAGTAGACCTGGTCGAAATCCTGGTCGTTCCAGGACAAGAGCGCGTAGCCTTTTTCCGCCATGAGCCGGTCGAAGGTGTCCGCCATCTTCTCCCGAATGTAGTCCACTTCCTCGTAATCGTTGAACAAAAAGGGAAGCTCCACCACGGCGAATGGCGGGCACAGGATGGTGGCCCCCTGGCCGGCCAGGCCCGCGCCGTCCAGAACGCCCTGTTCCATCCGCTGGATCGCTTTCTCGTCGTCGCCCACCGAGCCGCCCCAAAACACCTTCACGGAAAGCTCGCCCTCGGTGGCCTCGTCGATGAAGGGAAACACGTAGTTCTGGATGTGATTGGCCCAGCCGATGCCTTCCGGCGCCAACGTAGCGAATTTCCAGCGGATTTGCTCCGCACCCGCCGAAACGGAAAACAAGAAGGACCATAACGAGAAGAACGCCAAAACACGAGCCAATATACCCATAAATCCTCCAAAAGACAGCGGCCGTCGGAAAAAACCGTGATGAACCGATGGAGAAGAAGAAAAGCTTGTCCATAGTATCCAAAAACGGTGGGAAAAGAAAGCCATGGCAGAATGGCGGGGGGGCCGGTGCCGGACCCGGAAAAAAAGTTTTTCTCTTTTTACTATTTGATTGACAAGTAATTGAACCAACCTTATAACTACTAGAAAAATTTTGGTAGCAAAGTGGCTTTTCGTTCGGACCCGGAAAGGACTGAGCCATGAAGGCGAAAAGAACGGAAAAGCAGGGCGGGCAGGTAAAAGACGCACCCCAAGTGACGGACGACCAGGTGCGTACCGCCTTGTGCGAACTCTTTCTTTCCGAGATCAAGGGGGTTCGGCCGGGGACCTGCGGATAGAAACCATGTTCCGCCGGTTTACGGCAAGGCTGCGCCCGCCTGCCGGGCACTGTTTGTCCGAAACGGGCCTGTGGGCCCTTTCAGGCCGGGTTTGGCCCCCTGCCCGGCTTTTGGCGAGTTTTTGCATGGGGGCCTTGTTTGGGCACACGAGGCGGTTTTGGCCCCGGGAACAAGGAACCTTGGGACCCCGGTTCCCGGCACCGCCGCCCTGGAGCCTCTGCAGTATCTCCTTCCTCTAGGCGCGGCCCCTCGGGGCCGCGCCCCCCCTTTTGGACAATCGGGATAGGGACGGCCAGGATAGCCTGACCGAGCCCCCACAACGCCCAAGCATGCGGGTCCGCACCGGGCCGCTCGAGAATAAGAACGCACCCTTTCACTGGACCCATGCCGCTTCGCCTTGCCCACGGGAGCTTCGCGGTTTGTGGCCCGCTCACCCTGCCCGGCGGTGCCTTGTATCCGGTTCCTGTTCGCCGGCTCGCGGTTTATTATGCTCCACGTTTGCTCCATGCGGGCGCACAAAAAAACAGCCCCCGGCGGGCTGCCGGGGGCTGTTGGGTTTGGGATCTGTTTGGGGTTCTACCGCATCCATATCCGCCAGGCGGCCAGGGCGGCCAGGGCCAAAAGCCCCAGCCCGGCCCAAAGACCCATGGGCGAACGCTTGGCGCTGTGCACGAAGCAGGACGCGCTGTCCTCGACCACGCCGATGGCCTCCACCGAGCCCGGGTTGTCGCCGGTGGCGCCCGGGGGCGGCGGCGGGGTGCGGAGGAGATCGTCCACGGCCCAGGCCTTTTTCACCAGCGGCAGGGAAGCGAGCATGCCCCCTTCCTGTGCGGGCTTGGCCAGGGCCACGGGGCCGCCGCCGGTCATCCAGGCCTGGAAGCACAGGACCGCCGGCTTGTCGGAGTTGTTGTAGAACCAGTAGCCCTTGTAGGGATCCATCAAGGTGGTGGCCACGTACCCCCTGGCGTCGGCCGAGGGATTGGCCGGGTCAAAGAGGTACAGGGACTCGCCCATGCCCGTGTCCGGGTTGGTCAGGGGGTTCCCCGGGGTGGCGAAGCCCCAGTTGTAGTAGATGGAGCCGTCCACGGTGGCCTCCATCAGGGTGAAGTCCACCTGGGTGTCGTAGGGGTTGCCGATGGCGTTCCATCCCGGCTCCACCCGCACGAAGTAGTCCGCCGTGCTGTCGGTGGACAGGTACCGCACCGGGATGCTGCTGGAGTTCTTGGAAATGATCCACCACGCCCGTCCCGGTTCGATGCCGAACTCCGTGGCAAAGGTGGAGGCGGTGGCTTCCTTGTAGAACACATTGGGATCGCCCGAGGACTGGGCCGAGGCGTCGAACCCGAACAGGCGCCACACGCTGTCGTAGTAAGGTCCCAGGGACTCGGCGAAGAGTTCCGCGGGGTTCTCCCTGTCCGCGGGGTATGCGGGCAGGCTCACCATGCGGTAGTCCGTGGATGTGGTGCCCCCGGCCACGCTCAGGGTGTAGCTCGTGGGCGCGGCCACCGTGTACACGGAGAAATGGTCCGTTGAGAAGGTGACCGTCTTGTTCACCGGGTCCCGGGAGATGACGGGCATGTTCACCCACCGCCCCTTTTCCGCGTTGTACACAAAGGCCAGGACCTTGTTGATGTCCCGGGTGCCCTTGTAGGGGTAGGTCACCGTCAGGTCGGCGTTGAACGAGGCGCCTTCGGGCGTGAACTGGGCAAAGCCCGACTCCTCCTCCACCAGGGGCGGGAAGAAGGTGCACTCATTTATGTCCAGGGCCTGACCCGCCAGGGTGGAGGTCACCGCGGTGGACGGCACCAGCATGACCAGGCCGTCCAGGGCCGTGGACATGGCGGACGTCACGTTGATGGAGTACGCCGTGCCCGTGGACAGGGAAGTGATACCGGTGAGGTAGCTGGTGCTCACCTCCACCGGCACGAACGGACCCGCGGCCAGGGTGAACCCTGCCGCGTCGGTTATGTTGATGTAGCAGGTGCCGGCCGCGATGGGATCGAACCCGAAGCTGCCGGTGGTCATGCCTGAGGCGTCCAGCCCGGTGACGCCGCCCACAGCGGCGTCACTCACGCTCACGCTGTAGGGAGGCAGGCCGCCGGTGATGTTGCAGTCCACCGGATGGGAAACCGCGTCGATGATGAGCGGCGTCGCCGTTGGCGGCGTCACCGCCAGGGGCGCGTACACCGTCACGCTCATGGAGTCGCTGGTGGCGGCATTCGCCCCGTCGGAGGCCGTCACCGTGAAGGTGAAGGTGCCGTTCCATTGCGCCGGGGCCGGCGTCCACTCCACGATGGCGTAACCCACCCCGGTTTCCGTCACCTGCATGCCCGCGGGGCCGGAAACGGTCCAGTTGAGCGCCGTGGAGGTGGTTTCCGCGTCCGTGGAGATAAACTCCAGCTTAAGCGGCCGGGCCCCCATGGCGTCGAAGGAGGTCTGGCCGGACATCTCCACGGGCTTGGTGGGCGGCGTGTTGGGCACCGCGCCCACGTTCACCGTCTGCACCGCGCTGGTGGCGGTGTAGGTGCCGTCCGAGGCCGTCACCGTGAAGGTGAACGACTGGTCGGCCTGGGCCGCGGTGGGCGTCCAGTCCACCCACGCCGACCCGGAAGTCACGCTTGTCACCACCATGCCCGTGGGCCCGGAAACCGTCCATGTCAGGATGGAGGTCTCCGCGTCCGTGGAAAGCATCTCCACGGAGAACATGCTCTCCGGAGTGGCCGAGTGGGTGTTGGACCCGCTGGCCGGCACCGGCGTGGTGGGCGGCGTGTTGCCCGCGGCCGGGGCGGCCACGGCCAGGTTGTAGGTCTGGGTCGCCGAACGCCCGTAGGCGTCGGTGGCCAGTACGCTCACGGAGTAGTCCCCCGCATCGCCCGCCGCGGGCAGGTAGGAGATCACACCGCTGTAGGCGTCGATGCTCATGGCGGCCGGGTGGGAGGATGCGGCGTCGAACCCGTAGGTCACGCCCCACTGGCCGAGGGCCTGGGCCTGGTAGCTGTATTGCACGCCCTCGGTGGCGCTGGTCACCGGCGTGGACACAAAGGCAGGAGCCGCGTAGGCCGAATTCAGCAGCACGATGTCCGGCAGGGTTACGTCCGACCCGGTCACCGCAGTGAATCCTTCCTCCGGACTCCCCTCCAGCAGGACGTGCCGGGAGGTCACGCTATAGGCCATGCCCGCGGCGGAGGCGGGAACGGCCGACATGGTGTAATTGCCGCTTCCGTCGGTCAAGGTCTGTCCCAGAGCTACTCCGTCGGCGCGCATGACAAAAACACCCGTGCCGGGGAGCGGATTGGCGGCGCTGTCCGTCACCTTGCCGGAAAGTGTCACCCAGGACGCGGGCAGGTCGATGGACACGTTGGCGGTCACCCCGTCCGAGATGGTGACGCCGGTCACGGCGTTCATGATGGTCACGTCGCCCGGTCCATCGCCGCCCCCGATCTCCCAGCCCAGGGCGAAATCATAAGTCCCGGGGGGCAGGGCTTCCATGTACTCCGCCACTCCCACGGCATCCACGGGGACAACCCGCACCGGCTCCATGCCGAAAACCGATTGCAGCTGGTCCAGCCCGCCGGCGACCTGCAAGAACCCGGCGGGGAAGGCTATGGCGATGAGATGACCCGTGGCCGGGGGAGTCCAACCGCCGGGATCAACGGCGGTGACGTTGGCCGAACCGCCCTCCCCGGCTTCGTACACCACGATGTCGTCCGCGGCGATGACCGGGTTGCCCATCTGCACGTCCGTGGGGGACACGGTCACGGTGATGGGCAGGGCGGCGGCGGGCACCGTGGCCCCGTCAAACCCCTCGCCCTCCAAATAGATTCGGTGGGTGCCCGCGGGCAGGTTGAGACTCCAGGTGCCGTTCTTCACCATGTTTTCCGCGCAGTACACCGGGCCGTCCGAATTGACCTCCAGCCCGCACGGCAGATCCCCGGCGTTCCACTTCACCACGTTGCCGGAGACCACCGTGCCAAAGGGCATGACCAGGGGGTCCACGTTTATGGTGGAGCCTGCGGCCGGCACGTAAACGCCCACTTCGGTGGTCTCGGCGTAGGCCGAGGAGCCGTTGGGGGGCTCGGCCATGAGCCACCCCAGGCCCGGCGGCACCCCGGTCAGGGTGAAGTTGCCGCTGGCGTCGGCCATGGTGCCGGAAAAGCTATCCGCGCCTTCACAGTAAAATCCCACGAAGGCAAAGGGCACGCCGGCGCCCGAGGGGTCCACCACTTGTCCGGAGATGGTGCTTTCCGCCGGGAGGTAGAAGTCGACGGACGCGACGTCGGAGGTCCCCACGGCCACCTGCTGGGCTGCGGTCGCAAGGGTGGCGCCCACGCCCGCTTGGAGCCGCCCCGTGGTGTTGGCCGGGATCCCCGTGATGGTGTACTGGCCGCTGGCGTCGGACTGGGCCCAGGCGTAGATGCCGAAATCCCAGGCGTCAAAGTTCAGATTGGCGTTTGGCTGGGGTGCGCCCCCGGAATCGTACACCGTGCCGTAGATGTTGTAGGACACGGGATCCAGGGCGAAATTCTTCACCGTGCCCCCGTCCTTTTCATCCAGCACGTTGATCATCACGGCTGGGGACACCGCATAGCTGGAGCCGCTGGGCCCCTGGGCCCTGACGTCGTTGCAGCCCGGCAGGGTGTAGACGGTGTAGTAGCCCTCCACGTCCGCCATGGTCCAGAAGGACTGGTCCATTTCCTCGTTCCACAAGCTGATCTCCGCGTTCGCCACGGGCAAGCCGGTGGAAAGGTCGGTGATCCGGCCGGTCAAAAGCCCGGTGTAGCCCGCGATCTTGGAGATGTCCCACATGGGCAGGGCGGTCCGATAGATGCGCACGTCGTCCAGGGTGCCGTTCAGCGTGGAGGGTGTCCCGAAGGTCACTGCGGAGGACCCTTGATAGATGTTGCCGCCGGAGGCCATGAAGACCATGCCCATCATCTGGGCGTTTACGTACAAAACGATGTAATCGCCCGCCACCACGGCGGCCACGTGGGTCCACACGTTGTCATAAAGCACGCCGGTGGCGGTGGCCTCGGCAGCGTCCCAGACAAGCCCGTCATGGCTCACCCGGAAGGTGATGCCGTCGTATTCCTGCACCAGCTCCCAGGAAAGATTGCCCGCTTCGTTCTTGGCGACGATGGTCTGCTCCGGGGAGATAGTGTCGCCGGGCTTGAACCAGGCGCACACGGTTAGCCCGTTCTTGGCGTCCAGGGAGTTGGAGGCCGCGGCTTGGCCCGAGCCCCCGCCGGTGAAATCCACGGCCTGGCCCGGGGAGGAATTGCGGTCTTGCACCCAGGAGCAGCTCCCGCTGAGGCTGACCGTGTTCGTATACACCGGGGACGCGTCCGCCAGGGTGGAGCCGGTCCCCTCGTCCATGGGCCACCACGCGGAGAGGTAATTGTCGGGGTTGAAGAAGGGAAAGCCACCGTCCTCCACCGCCCAGTACACGTCGTCGTACATGCCTCCATAGTATTGGTAGGCGATGAGGTACCTGCCGTTGCCATAGGCCCCGACCGGCCGGTAGCCAGGTACCGGCGCGTAAATGGGATGGTTGATGTCTACGGTGGTGGTAAGCGGCGCGGCGTCCGGGCCCGTGAGTTGGCCGTACATGCTGGTAGGGTCGCCGCGGAAGTCGCCGCCCCACACGGTGGCGAAGTGGCCAAGGCCCGCGTCCGCCACGGGCCTGGGCGCATACATGGCCGAGATCGACCCGTCGCCCGGATAGATGACGTCGTTTGTGCTCACCGTGGAGGAGACCGGGGTTCCGTCGGCCGCGGAGAACACCTGGCCGCGGATTTCCACGGTGCCGGTGCGCAGGTCCTCCCAGGCGGCCAGCAGCGTGCCGGCCACGTAGGCCAGTTCCGGATAGTTCTGGTCGCCGGAGGCCGTGGACACGGGGAAGTTGATGTCCGTGGCGGTGGAATAGGGGGTCCCGTCGGCCGCGTTCAGCATCTGGCCGTAGATGTTCGTGTAGGACGTCTCATAGTCTCTCTGGTCCATCCACACCACCACGAACCGGTCGTTGCCGGAATCCCAGGCCACGGAGGGCTCGGTCTGGTTGGCGATGGGTTCGATGCAGACAGGCAGGTTGACGGTCACGTCGGTGGAATAAGGGAAGCCAAAGGCGTCGGCCAACTGGCCCATGATGTCGTGCTGGGAGAAGACGGCGTCGTAGGAGTTCCATACGCACAGGAACCGCTGGGAGGTCGTGCTGTAGGCCAGGTCCGGGTTGAGCTGGTCCTCGGGCATGGCGGAAAGGGTGAAGTTGTCAAAGCCCGGGGCCGCGGTGGACCGCGTCACGCACACGCCGTCCGCGGTGACCATCTGGGCGTAGATGTCCGTCAAGTTCATGGAATCGCGCAGGTCCCCCCAGGCGACCAGGTACCACTGGGAATCCGGGGAGAAGGCCACCGCCGGAGGGATGGAGGCGCTCATGACCACCGCCGCGGTGTCGGAAATGGGAAATTCCGGACCCAGCGGCACGCCGTTGCCGTCCAGGACGACGCCGGTGACGCGGGTAGGCCCCAGGGGTGTGCCCATGTCATCGTAAGGCGTCTGGTTGTAGACCACGAAAAAGCGGTCGTTGATCCCGTCGTAGGCCACGTCCGGCGCCATCCGTTCGATGACGGCGGAAGCCGAGGCGACTGGAACCATGATCAGAATCATTGCCAAGGCGGCGGCGCGGAAGATCCTCATGGCGTATCCCCTAAGGTTTGGATCCCAAAAACGGACCCCGCCCCCGCCGCCGAGGCGTCCGGCGGCGGGGCGCGGCAGCGATGATGTCGAATTTTTATGCGCGCCCCGAAGGGGCGGCCATCCTTACCCGGGGCTAATGGATCGGGTGCCCCGGAGGCCCGGGCAGCGGAGTGCCCGTGGGTTCCATGGGCACCAGGCTGGTGGTGGACGTCGTGGTCGTGGTCGTGGTCGTCGTCGTCGTCGTGGTGGACGTCGTGGTCGTGGTCGTCGTCGTGGTGGTGGATGTGGTGGAGGTGCCGTCCGTGCCTCCGCCGGCCAACGTGGTGGTGGCCTCGGTTGCCGGCGCCACCGTGGTGGTGACGGAGTCTCCACTGTCCGCACCCGTGGAGGTGGTGGACCCGGAATCGGTCACGGTGAAGCCTTCTTCCACGAACTCCTGGAGCTGTTCCTCGGTCATGAGCACGGGCTGGCTGGGGGGCTGCCCCGCCCTGATCTCGGACATGGTGCCCGCGTTCAACACCGTGAAGTCCATGGGGTTGTTCAGGCTGGCCACCTCCACCTCGGAATCAAAGCAACCGATGACGGTAAGCTCGTTGGACTGCACCCACACCATGAACACGGTGCCCCGCACCCCGCAGATAGCCGTGGGGGTCTTGATCTCGAACTTCTTCTCCCTGAACCCCGCCATCCGGTTGGCGAACACCCGCACCTTGCCCGTGAGCATGGAGAAGAAGGCCTTCCGGGTCTTCTTCTTGGGCTCGTATGTGTACTCGGACAGGTCCATGGTGGAATTCTCCTCCATGGACAGGATGGAGCCATCCTCCAGGGTGATGCGCACCTTGGCCCCCTCCTTGGTGATCACCTGGTCGTCTTCGTACATATGGCGGCCCTCGGTGGCCACGAACTTCCAACCCTTGTGCACCACGGTGACATCACCCTTCAACCGGGTGATGGTGCCGATGGGCGAATTCTTCGCCGCGTGGGCGGAAACCGCCAGAACCGACAGGCAAAGGGCGGACAAAAGGACCCACCGCGCCAAGGAGGCCGGAGACGGAAGAGCTTGTTTGCGGGCTTTTTGCTTCATTGTGGCGGTCTCCCCGTTTAGAACGACGCGCTGATCGCGCCCATGACCATGTTCCGGCGGAACTCGTAGCGGTCCACGCCGGAGAAGGCCACGTTGGAGTCGTTGTAGTGGAACACGTAGGTTACGGACCCCTGGACCCGGTCGGTGATGCTCCGGGTCAGCTGTGCGGTGGCGCGGTGGGAGGTGTCTTCCCGCTCTCCGGGCCAGTAGGTCGGGTTCTCGTCGTAAAAGGTCCGCACATAGGCATACGACACGTCAGCCAGTATACCGTAAAACAGGGGGGAGAAAAACCCAGCGGTGAACTCGTGGAATGTGAAATCGAACCCCTTTCTTTCCGAGTCCTCCACGAAGTACTTGTATCCGAACCTGAGCGACCGGCCGGTCCCGCCCAGGTTGAAGGTCTGGGTGGCGCCCAAGGCCCAGGTGTTGGCGTCGGGGGTGATGTCCATGTACTCCCGGTTCATGAACTCCGCCCCGAACTCCGTACTCATGCCGTGGGGCTCCTCCACCACCAAGGCGGCGGTGACCTGGTTGGTCTTGAGCTTGTCGTCATCCGGTGCGAAGGTCAGATACCAGCCCCAGTCCTGGACGTCGCGGTCCGCCCCGCCGGTGTAGTAGTAGGTGAAGTCATAGCGCGCCCTAAGGTGCAGGGGCCGGCGGTCCAGTTCCCCGAATACATAGGGGTTGTGGGCCAGGATGTTGTTTTCCGGCGAGTCCTGGTAGCCGCGGTGGTGCAGGGCGTAGCCCACGCCCAGCCGCCGGGTCTTCTCGTTCAGGAAACGGCAGCCGCCGCCCAGGTAAAAGTTCTGGAAGTAGTCCTCCCGGTCGCCGTAGGCCACCCCGGGCTCCGGGTCCAGGGGCTGGTTGGTGAGGTTGTCGTCGTAGCCCCACCCGAACTGGGCCTGCACGTACCAGGGTTTGCGCACGCGGCGCAGCCTTTCCAGGGCGGCCAGGGCGGCCTCGGAGGCCCTGGCCGCGGGATGGGCGGGAAAGGTGCGGATCACCTGCTGGAAAAGCCCGGCGGAAAGGTCGAACTCCTCGCGCTCCATGTGCACGATGGCAATCATGTGCTGGGCGGTGGGGGCCAGGTCGGGGTTTAGTTCCGACGCCTTCTCAAAGTACTCGATGGCCAGGGCGTACCTGCCAAGGTCCTTGGCCACGGAGCCGGCCTCTATGCGCGCCCGGGCGTCGCCGGGGTTGTTGGCGATGGCTTCCTCCAGCACTTCCAGGGCCTTTTCCCGCTGATTTTCCTTTACGTAGACGGCAGAAATGTCAAAATAGGCCTTCCGGTATTCCTCGGGATATTGCTCCAACAGGGAGCGGAAGATTTCCAGGGCCTTGTCCCTGCCTCCCGGCACCTTGGTGAGCGCGATGGCTTCGTAATACGTAAACTCCGGGTTGTCCGGCTGCATTTCCTGCGCCCGGCGGAAAAGCTCCAGGGCGCGCTGGTTGTCCCCCGCTTCCATGGCTTCCACGCCGTCCACAAACACGCTCATGGCGCTTTGCCGGGCGAAAGGGGAGGAAGGGCAGACCAGAAGCGCCGCGAGGGCGCACAGGACAAACAAGGTTTTCGGCGACACCGATACGGTTACTGTGGCCTTACGCATTTGGCATCCTTGCTGGAGACAAAGTGGACAGAAGCGGCACCAATCCACGTTCCAGGACGGCCCGTCCCGGCGGGCCGCGGGCGAACGGAAGCGTCTCCCCGCAAACAGCCTGGGATCCGGCCTCCTGGACCGGCGTGGAGGAAAAAGATTGCGTACCCTCCAAGGAGGGACACGGGTTTAAACACGGGTTATTATCTTGTTTATGCCGTGAACATTCTAGTGTCAAGGAATTTCATGGGAGCGGGCAACCCCTTGAAACGGCAAAGATATCGCGATGCCGGATTTATGCATCCGCCGATTTTTTGTTGTTTTTCTTGATAGTTGCCTACCTGGTGGACCGGCTGTGGCCCTCCCTGATTTTCTCCCCGGCCACCCCCGCCGGGGGAGACACCCCCAGCCACTTTGCCGCGGCCCGCTACCTGTGGGAGGTGCTCCTGCCCCAGGGCCGGCTTTCCGGCTGGTATCCCGGGGCGCTGGCAGGTTTTCCCCTGTTCCAGTACTATTTTCCCCTGCCCTTCGTGCTGGCCGGGGCGCTGGGGGTCGTGCTAGGGCCGGCGGCGGGATTCAAACTGGTCACCATTATAGGCGCGCTCCTTCTGCCCCCGGCGGCCTATTTCTTCTTTCGGCGGCTTAGGGCCCCTTTTCCCGTGCCCATCGCGGCGGCGGCCTTTTCCCTGGCTTTTTTGTTCAACCAGGGCAACACCATGTGGGGAGGGAACCTGGCCTCCACCCTGTCCGGAGAATTCTGCTTTTCCTTGTCCCTTTCCCTGGCCGTGATGTTTTTGGGGGTGTTGCACCGGGCCGCGGCGGACGGCGGAACGCCGGTGATTCTCCCCGCGGCCCTGCTCGCCGCCACGGGCATCTGCCACGCCTATCCCCTCTTGTTTTGCGTGGCGGGGTCCGCCTGGTTTTTGGGGACCACCAGCCGGCCGGCCTTCTTCTTCCGTCTGGCGTGGCTGGCCCGGGTCCACGGCTTGGCCTTTTTGCTTCTGGGATTCTGGATCGTCCCGCTTTTGGCTTTTTTGCCCTACACCACCAAGTTCAGCATCCTGTGGCATTTTTCCTCGGCCAAAGGCGCCCTGTTCTCCGTGCTTCCGGTGGTGCTGTGGCCAGGCGCCGTGCTGGCCCTGGCCTGGGGGGCGTGGGCGGTTTTCGGCAGGAAGCGGTTTTCCGTTCCGCCCGGCCCGGCGGGCTACGTGCTGTTTCTGGCCGCCATGGGCGGGCTCTTGTACTTCGCGGGGTACAGGGCCCGGGTGGTGGATGTGCGGTTTCTGCCGTTCTTCCAGCTGTTTCTGGTGATGGGCGGCGCGGGGGCCCTTTCGGTGTTCACGGCCATGGCCGGCCGCACCCGGGTTTGCCTGGCCGTGTTCGCGGTGGTGGGCACCCTGCTTGTGGTGGACCACGCGGAAACCTTCATCGCGCCCTGGGCCAGGACCAATTTCTCGGGCATGGAAAAGCGCGCCCTGTGGCCCTGCTACCGGGCGGTGAACGATTTCCTTTCCGGCACGGAGGCGGATCCCCGGGTCGCCTACGAGCACTCGGCCTCCCACGCCCGGGCGGGCACGGTGCGGGCCTTCGAGCTTCTGCCCCACTTTTCCGGCCGCAGCACCCTGGAGGGGGTATACATCCAGGCGTCGCAAACAGCCCCCTTCGTGTACTACATCCAGTCGTTGCTCTCCTCCCGCCCGTCCACGCCCATCCCGGATTTCTGCTACTCCCGGTTCGACCCGGACCGGGCCGTGGAACGCCTAGCCCTGTTCAACGTCAACCGGCTGGTGGCCGTGGAGGAGGAAACCAAGGCGGCCCTAGACGCTCACCCGGCGTACGAGGCCGTGTTCTCCGCGGGCCCCTACACCGTGTATTCCGTGGAAACCGGCCCCGCGCGCTACGTCACGCCCCTGGCCAGCAAGCCGGCGCTTTTGCCGGAAAAGGATTGGGTGGACGCGGCCTATACCTGGTTCCGCCTGGGGGACCTGTCCGTGGTGCCGGTGTTCGCGGACTCGCCCGCGCCGGAAGACGCGGACAAGTTCCTGGTCCGGCCCGGTGAAGACCCGGCAAGATGGCCGGCCCGGCCCGTGGACGCCGGGGCCGATGCCGGGAACATGCAGGAGATGGTGGAGGCGGAGACCATCCGGGTATTCAACGCGCCGGTGGGGGTGCCGCTCCTGGTGAAGGTGTCCCACCACCCGGGCTGGAAGGTAAAAGGCGCGGCGGCCGTGTACCGGGCCGGGCCGGGATTCATGCTGGTGGTGCCCGCGGCGTCCGAGGTCACCCTCACCTACGGCCGCACGAGCGCGCATTTTCTGGGGTACGCCCTCACCGCCCTGGGCGCGGCCCTCATCCTGCTGTTTTCCCTGCCCTCCCTGTCCGCGTACGCGGACAAGGTTTCCCGGCTCTTTTCCGCTGCCGCGCCCTTTCTGCTCACCCCGGCGCTGGCGCTCCTTACGGGAGCGCTTTTCGCCTTTCTCGTGGCCGGCGCGCCCACGCCGCCTTCCAGGCTGTATGAACAGGGCATTGCCTCTTACACCCAAAAAGACTATGCAAAGGCGCGGGAGAAGTTCGCCCAGGCCCTCTTGGAGCGCCCCCGCACCCTCACCTCGCCGGAGGCGGCCTACCACTTGGCCATGTGCCATTGGCAGGAAAAGGACTGGGAAAAGGCCCTGCGGGCGCTGGACAGGCTCCTGGCCGAGTACCCGGATTCGGTGCGCGCGCCCGAGGCCTTCTATCACCGGGCCATGGCCCTGTACCACATGGGCGAGGCCAAGAAGGCCCAAAAGGCCTTCGCCCGGACGGTCACCCTCTACCCCGGCACCTCCTGGGCCGGCTTCGCCCGGGAGCGGCTGGGCGACCTGGACTTTTCCCAGAGGGCTCCATG
>JAFDHW010000366.1 GCA_019308705.1 Deltaproteobacteria bacterium | reverse complement strand
CTGGAGGTCCTCTACCCCAACCACGTGCGCAAGTCCGTGGCCGCCGGGGCCCAGATCCTGGTGAACCTGTCCAACGACTCCTGGTTCGGCGATTCCGCCATGCCCTGGCTGCACCTTGCCGCCGCCCGGATGCGGGCCGCGGAAAACGGCCGCTGGCTCCTGCGGGCCTCGGTGTCGGGGATCTCCGCGGTCGTCACCCCCCGGGGGGAGGTCGCCGCCCAGACGCCCCTGTTCGCCCCGGCCCGCATCCGGGAGACCGCGGCCCTGGTGGACGAAACCACCCCTTACACCCGCTTCGGCGACTGGGTGCTTTTCGCGGCCTTGGGGCTTGCCGCGGCCGCGGCATGGCTCGAGTGGGGACGGGACCCCTACAGCTCCTCGGGGCGGAAGGAAACCACGTCGTCGATCAAGGGGGCGTCCAGCATGAGCATGGCCAGCCGGTCCACGCCCAGGGCGATGCCCGCGCAGGGGGGCAGGGAGGACAGGGCGTCCAGGAACGTTTCCGGCGGCGGATAAGGGGGGAGTCCCGCCTCTTCCCGGAGGCGGTTTTCCTCCACGAACCGTTGCCGCTGTTCTTCGGGATCGGTGAGTTCGGAGAACCCGTTGGCCAGTTCCAGGCCCGCGGCGAACACCTCGAACCGCTCGGCTATGGCCGGGTCTTCTTCCTTCCGCTTGGCCAAAGAGCCTTTCTCCACGGGATAATCCATCAGAAAAACGGGCCTGGAAAGCCCCAGGCGGGGCTCTAGGACCAACGCGGCCGTTTCGTCAAAGGCATCGGCGGCCAGGGCGTCGGAAACCTCCATACCGGCAAGGGACCGGAATGCCTCGGCCACGGTCAGCCGGTCCCAGGGCGGGGTGAGGTCCAGTTCCATCCCCTGCCAGGTGATGCGGTTCCCCAGACCCAGGGCGCGGGCCGCGGCAAGAAAGAGCCCCTCGCAGTCCTCCATGAGGGCCGTGTAGTCCGCGCCCACGCGGTACCACTCCAGGAGGATGAACTCGGGCAGGTGGCGGGTCCCGCGCTCGTTTGCCCTGAATACCGGGCAAATGGTGAAGATGTCTCCGCTGCCCGCGGCCACAAGGCGCTTCATGCAGGCTTCCGGGGAAGGGTGGAGGAACCAGGGGCCGGATTCCACGGCGTGGATGTGGGCCTCGGGCAGGGGGCCGGGAATTCGGACCGGGGTCTGGACTTCGGTGAAGCCCTGGTTCCAGAAGAAGGAGCGCACCGCGCGCAAAAGGGTGTCCCGGCGGCGGAGGTTTTCCAGGCGCTTTTGGGTTGCGCTCACGGGGAGGGGGCCTTTCGGGGCCCGGCGGAGGCGGCCGTCTGCCGGACGCGCGCCAGCCATTGTCTGGCGGTTGCGTTGTCCGGGTCCAGGGAAAGGGCGGCCTCGAACTGGGCCGCGGCCTCCCCCGCTTTGCCCAGCATGGCCAGGGCCCGGCCCAGGTTCACCCGGGCCCCCACGTGGGAGGGGTCGCTTGCCACGGCCCGGGAAAACAGGTGCGCGGCCTGTTCCGGGTCCCCGTTTTTGGCGGTGATGATCCCCAGGTTGTGCAGGGCCTTGGCATGGTTGGGGTTTATGGCCAGCACGTTTTCGTAGGATGTGACCGCCGAGGAAACCTGGCCGGTGCGGGCCAGCGCCACCCCCAGGTTGTACCACGCCTCGGGCTGTTCCCTTCCCAGGTCCGTGGCCTTTTTCAGGCGCCGCAGCGCCTGGACGAGGTCACCCTGCTGCCCCGCCAAAACGCCCAGCTTAAGCTGCGGTTTGTACCATCCGGGCCGCAGTTCGGCGGCCTTCTGGTAATACTCCCTGGCTTTGTCCACGTTTCCCTGCTCCTTTTCCATGTCTCCCAGGGCCACCCAGGCCCGGGCCATGCCCAGGGAGGCGGCGCGGCCGAAGTCTTCCCCGGCCGCCTGCTTCCGGTCCTTGGCCTTCAGGACCTGGGCGCGGTTGAACAGGGCCGGGGCAAAGTCCGGGTTCACCGCGATGGCGCGGTCCAGATACACCAGGGCCTCGTCCGTGCGGCCCTCCATGAGCAGGGACGCGGCGATGTCGTTGATGGCCCAGAAGTGGTGCGGCTGCTTTTGGGCCGTGTCCTTCCAGAGGGAAACCGCGCTTTGGTAATCCTGGTTCCTGGCGTGGGTGGCCGCACCGAGGGCCAGGCACACGGCCAGGGCCAGGCTCCAGCCCGCGCCCCGGGCCAGGGGGCCGGAGGCAGGGATTCCATTCGCCAGAAGCCAGGCCAGGGTGAACAGCGCAGGGATGATGGCGGCCAGGGGCAGGTACATGCGGTGCTCCGCGGCCGCGATGGTGAGCGGCACGAAGCTGGAGCTGGGGGCCAGGACCAGGAAGAAGAACACTCCCACGAACCCCAGGGGATTCCTGCGCAAAAGCCCCCACGCGGACAGGACCAGGATCGCGGTCATTCCCGCGGCGGGAACCAGGGCCCCGGGCAGGGACGCGGGCTTCCACATGTAGTTGAACACCAAGGGGTGGGGCCACACGGCAAGGCGCAGGTAGTGGAACAGGATCTCCGGTTGGGTGAGGAGGTAATGGAACCGGCCCATGCTTTCCCGGCTGAAGGGCTCCATGGGCATGGAGGGCGGGGCGGTGAACCACAGCACGGCCAGAACCCCCCAGGAGGCCGCCAGCCCGCCGTACAAGAGCGGGGATTCCTTCATCGCCTTGAGCGGCCTCCGGCCCTGGAACACCCAGTCCATGGCCAGCACCGCCAGGGGAGCCGTCACCATGACCTCCTTGGAGCCCATGCCCAGAAAGGCCGCCCCCACCGCCGCCGCGTGCCATCCTTCGGGCCGGGGAGACCGCCACCCCGCGAGCGCCAGGTAAAGGGTCAGCAAAAAGAACAAGCCCATGAACACCTCGCACCGTTGGATGAGGTAGGTCACCGCCTCGGTGTTCAACGGGTGCACGGCCCAGGCCAGGGCGCTTGCAAGGGCCAGAAGCAGGGTGCTTGTCGGGGAAAGGCCCCTTGCCGCCAGGGGCAGGGCCCGCAACAGCAGGAGGAACAGGACCCAGGCGGCCAGGACGTGAGCGGCCAGGTTC
>JAFDHW010000013.1 GCA_019308705.1 Deltaproteobacteria bacterium | reverse complement strand
GTCGGGCGTGTTCCCCTCCATGGTGGTGCAGATGATCTCGGTGGGCGAGCAAACCGGCGCGCTGGACTCCATGCTGGAGAAGATCGCCGACTTCTACGACCGCGAGGTGGACCAGGCCGTGGAAAACTTAACCGCCATGATCGAGCCCTTCATGATGGTCTTTCTGGGGGCGACCATCGGCGGGCTGGTGGTGTCCATGTACCTGCCCATCTTCAAGATGGCCGGCGCCATCGGGGTCTAGCCCATGCTCCCGGGGGCGGGAGGGTCTCCCTTGGAATTGGAATCCGGCGTTTCCGCCCCGCATCCGCCTTTTTCGGCGCGTTCCGGGAAAACCTTGCTGGCCTTGGGGCTGGCTTTCCGGGTCACCCTGGCCGTAAACCTCTCCCCCAACGTGGATGAACGCAAGCACCTGGATGTCGCCCGGGAGGCGAGCCTTTCCCCGGGAAGCTTCCACCTGCCCCTGGGCAGCCGGCGGATCCACCATCCCATGGGCGTGGTCTGCCTCACCGCCATGGACGTCCACCCGGGGGAGGAGGTCCGGCCCTTGCTCGAGCGCCTGGCGGCCCGGCACCCGGACCTCCACATCCCCAAAAAGCGCCTGGCCGTCACCGACTATCAGCCCGGCCGGCTTGACCAGGCGGAGTCCCTGGCCCGGAAGCCCGACGAGATGGGCATGTGGGGCTTTTTGTACCTGGTTCGCAAAAAGGCGGGCGAAAAGGAGCAGGCCGAGGAAAGCCTGGACGCCTACCTTCGGGCGCATGAATAATCCGGGTTAGCATCTTTTGTGCAAAGGTTTGACATGGCCGTAAAATCCACCCTGCGTGAAGACTTGAAAGCCATCCAGGTCCCGGAGGAGAACCTGGGGACCCGGCTGCAGAGGCTCATGTTTTTGCGGGTGGTGTTCACCACCCTGCTTCTGGGAGCCACCATCCTGGCCCAGTGGCAGGAGCGGCCGGACCTGGACGAGTCCCTCTTGTGGCTCTACGGCATCATCGCTGCCACTTATCTCCTCACCTTCTTCTACGCCCTTCTGTTCAGGCGGGTGCCCCCGGGCCTGTTCGCCCTGGTCCAACTGGTCATGGACACCCTCCAGGTCACGATGATCATCTACGTGGCCGGAGGCTACTCTTCGGTGTTCTCCTTTCTGTACCTGGTGGTGGTCATCTACTCCTCCCTGTTCCTTTCCAGGAGGGGGACCTTCTTCATCGCCGCGCTGTGCACCATCGAGTATGTGATCCTGATCGACCTGGAGTTTTTCGAGGTCATTCCCAGCTTTGACCCGGCCTCGGCTATCACCATGGGCCAGGCCTCCTGGAACCGGGTGGTGTTCAAAATGCTCATGACGGCCGTGGCCTGTTTTCTCACGGCCATGCTCGCGAGCATCCTTTCCGAACAGGAGCGCGTCACCCGCCGGGAGCTCCGCGCCGTGCGGGAGCACATGAAGCGGGTGGAGAAGATGGCCGCCATCGGCGAGATGGCGTCCCGCCTGGCCCATGAGATCAAGAACCCCCTGGCCGCCCTGGTGGGCTCGGTGCGGCTGCTTCAGGAGGACCTTCCGGAAAAGAGCCCGGACCACCGGGTCATGAACATCGTGCTCAGGGAGGCGGACCGGTTAAACGGCCTGGTCAACGAGTTCCTCATGTTCGCCCGGCCCGTTTCCGGAAATCCCAGGCCCCTGAACCTGTCCATTGAAATCGTCGAGGTGGTGGAGTTGTTCAAGCGGGACATGAAGACCTCGGGCAGGCTGGAGATCCTGACGGAATTCAACCAGGATTTGTGGATCCGCATGGATCCGGGGCATTTCCGCCAGGTGTTGTGGAACCTCTTGGTGAACGCCGCCGAGGCCATCGAGGGTTCCGGCCGCATCACCGTGACCACCGCCTCGTCCGACGCCAACGCCCTGGTGCGCGTCACCGACACGGGGCCGGGGATCGACCAGGAAACCCTCTCCCGGGTGTTCGAGCCCTTCTTCACCACCAAGGTCAAGGGCTCCGGCCTGGGCCTGACCATCGTGTATCGGGTGCTGGAGCCCTATGGGTTCCGCCTGGACGTCGAATCCAAACCCGGCGAGGGGGCCAGCTTCACCATGGTGGCCAAAAAGATCGCCCCGCCGGGGGAGGAAGATTCCTCCCGGGCCGCGGCCGCGGCGGATAACCGCTCTTGACACTTCCCCGCCACTTGGATTACCCAGTTCAGTTTAGCCCGCTTGCCCAGGCTCGTTTGCGCGGGAACGCGCGGGAAGCGGTTAGAAAACGACTTTTCGCCGCGGACCGGCGCGCAGTCCGCTGGCGCGCCCTTTGAGGAAAAACACCCTTGGCCAAGACCGAAACCGATATACGCAGGGAAAAACTCGCAAGCCTGAGGGAACAGGGCATAGACCCTTATCCCAACGATTTTACCGTCACCCACACCACCCGGGAAATCCTGGACATGACGGCCGCGGACCCCGACGCCATGACCGGGGACGGCCCGCGGTTTTCCGCGGCCGGCCGGGTCATGAGCATCAACCGGTTCGGAAAGGCCATGTTCCTGCGGTTTTCCGACCGGACGGGCCCGCTCCAGGCCTACGTGCGCAAGGACAAGCTTACCGAAGCCGAGTTCGCTTTGGCCAAATCCCTGGACGTGGGCGACTTCGTGGGACTTTCCGGCACCATGTTCACCACCAAAACCGGCGAGTGGACCCTGCTGGCCGAGCGGTTCCGCCTCCTGGCCAAGTCGCTTCGGCCCCTGCCCGAGAAGTTCCACGGGCTCAAGGACCCGGAAAAGCGATACCGCCGCCGTTACCTGGACCTCGTCATGAACCCGGAGGTGAAGGAGACCTTCGTGCGGCGAACCAAGCTCGTTTCCGGCATCCGGGAATTTCTGACCGCTCGGGGTTTCCTAGAGGTGGAGACCCCCATGATGCAGGTGATCCCGGGGGGCGCCGAGGCCACGCCCTTTGTGACCTACCACCGTGCCCTGGACATGAAACTGTACCTTCGCATCGCGCCGGAGCTCTATTTGAAGCGGCTGGTGGTGGGCGGCATGGAGCGGGTGTTCGAGATCAACAGAAACTTCAGGAACGAAGGCGTGGACACCCGGCACAACCCGGAGTTCACCATGCTGGAGTTCTACCAGGCCTACGCCACCTACGAGGACCTCATGGTCCTCACCGAGGAGATGCTCTCCACCCTGGCCAGGGACATCACCGGCTCCACCAGGCTGCCCTACCAGGGCGGGGAGATCGAATTCGCGCCGCCCTACCGCAGGATGACCCTGGCCGACGCCCTGGCGGAACTGGGGGGAATCGACCCCGGGGACCAGAAGGACCGGGACAAGCTCCTTGCCATCGCCAGGGACAAGGGCGTGACCGTGACCAAGACCGCCAAGACCGGCAAGATCCTCACCAAGCTGTTCGACGCCCTGGTGGAGCCGGACTTGATGGACCCCACGTTCATCACCCATTACCCGGTGGAGATTTCCCCGCTTTCCCGCAGGAACCCGGACAACCCCGAGGTGGTGGACCGGTTCGAGCTGTTCATTGGCGGCCGCGAGATCGCCAACGGGTTTTCCGAGCTGAACGACCCCGAGGATCAGCGCGCCCGGTTCGAGGACCAGGTGGCCGAGCGCGAGGCCGGGGACGAGGAAGCCCATTTCATGGACACGGATTACCTGGAAGCCCTGGAATACGGCATGCCTCCCACGGCGGGCGAGGGCATCGGCATCGACCGGCTGGCCATGCTGTTCGCCGACGCCGCGTCCATCCGGGAGGTGATCCTGTTTCCCCACATGCGCACGCCGGGCGGATCCACAGAGCGTGCATAAGCCCCGAAAACCCCTTCGCGGTCCCTGGACGGGGGCCGCTTACGGCCGGAGCCCGATCCCCTTGACCTTCAGCCGCGTATCCATAAGCGCGCCCCCCGGGGCGGGCTTCCGCAGGGCGGGATGATCGCCATGTCCTGGGAAATCTTCATATCCGGCCGGTACCTGCGCTCGCGGCGCAGGGAGGTCTTCGTGTCCATGATCACGGCCATCTCCGTGTGCGGGGTCACCGTGGGCGTCATGGCGCTCATCGTGGTCATCGCGGTGATGACCGGGTTTTCCGAGGACCTGAAGTCCCGCATCCTGTCCGTGACCCCCCACGTCTCCGTGTACCGCTACGGCGGGGCGTTCGCCGGCTGGCGGCCCGTGCTGGACTGGCTGGAGAAGCAACAGGACGTGACCCACGCCGCGCCGTTCATCCAGGGCCAGGCGCTGTTGCGGTCCCCGGCGGGCACCTCCGGCTGCGTGCTGCGGGGGCTGGACCCGGAGCGGGAAGCCGCGGAAGGGGGCATGGGCCGGCTGGTGAAGAGCGGCTCGCTGTCCGAACTCAACCCGCCGCCGGGCTCCGGCAGTCCGCCGGGGGTGATCCTGGGCGTGGAACTGGCCCGGTCCCTGGGGCTTTCCAAGGGTGACCCGGTGTACGTCATCAGCCCCCGGGGCGTGCTGTCGCCCATGGGGCCCATGCCCTCGTTGCGCAGGCTTTCCGTGGTGGGCATGATGGAATCGGGCATGTACGACTACGACTCGTCCTTCTGCTGGGTGTCGCTTTCCACCGCCCAGAACATCCTGCGCATGGACGGCGAGATCACGGGAATCCAGGTTTCCGTGGCCGACGTGTACCGGGCCGGGGCGCTTCTGAAGAAGATCGCGGAGAACCTGGGCTTCCCCTACTGGGCCCGCGACTGGATGAGCGCCAACCGGAACCTTTTCGCTGCCTTGAAGCTGGAAAAGGTGACCATGTTCATCATCCTCACCCTCCTCGTGCTGGTGGCGGCGTTCAACATCGCGGCCACCCTCATCATGATGGTCACCCAGCGCAGGAAGGACATCGCCATCTTAAAAGCCATGGGCGCCACCAACCGGTCCATCCGCAAGATCTTCGTGGCCAACGGCATGGTCATCGGCATGGTGGGCACCGCCCTGGGCGTCCTCCTGGGGTCCGTGCTGTGCCTGGTTTTAGACCGCTACCAGTTCATCAAGCTGGACCCCAACGTGTATTACATCTCCACCCTGCCCGTACGCATGGAGTTCTGGGACGTGCTGTCCATCAGCGTCTCGGCGCTTGCCATCTGTTTTTTGGCCACCCTGTACCCCGCGTGGAAGGCCGCGCGGCTGGATCCGGTGGAGGCCATCCGCTATGAGTGACGCTCCGGAAAACGCGCCCTACGTCCAGGCCGAGGACATCACCAAGGTCTACGCCAAGGACGCCGGGGAGGTGCCCGTGCTCACGGGGCTTTCCCTGTCCGTTTCCGCGGGCCAGTCCATGGCCGTGGTGGGGGTTTCCGGCATCGGCAAGTCCACCCTTTTGCACATCCTGGGCACCCTGGACCATCCGGACGCCGGCGCGTTGCTTTTGGGCGGGAAGAACCCCTTCGCCCTTTCCGGACCGGAGCTTTCCGCCTTCCGCAACCGCACCATCGGGTTCGTGTTCCAGTTCCACCACCTGCTGCCGGAGTTCTCCGCCCTGGAGAACGCCGCCATCCCCGCGCGCATCGGCGGCCACTCCCGGTCCGAGGCCGAGGCCATGGCCGCGCGCATCCTGGAACGGGTGGGGCTTTCCCACCGGCTCACCCATCGGGTGGGCGAGCTTTCCGGCGGCGAGCAGCAGCGGGTGGCCGTGGCCCGGGCCTTGGTCATGGAGCCCAGGCTCCTTTTGGCCGACGAGCCCACGGGCAACCTGGACAAAAAGACCGCACGGGGCATCCACGAGCTTTTGTGCGAATTGAACGAGGAAAAGCGTATGACCATGATCCTGGTCACCCACAACCCCGAACTGGCGGGCATGATGAGCCGGCAAGTGACCCTTGTCGACGGAAAGGCCGTGGAGGAAAGATGAGAAGAGCCTTGCACCATCTTTCCCGCCGTTTCTCCCCTGCCTGGGGAGCCGCCCTGATCCTGGCGCTGTTTTCGGCCCTGGCCGGCGCGGCCGCGCCCGCCGCCGCCCAGGACGCCGCGGTGCTGGATTTTGCTGTTTACGCCTCCGGAGACCTTTCCCATTTGCGAGAGCAGCTTCCCCGGCAGGTGGCCGCGTACTTGAGCGGGGAGGGGGTGGACGCGGTCCTGGGCCTGGAGGGCGTGGACATTTCCGCCCAGGAGGCCGCCCCGGAGCGCCTGGCCCAGGCGGCTACGGAAGCCGGGATTGGATGGGTGGTGTGGGGCAGCCTGTCCCTGTTCGGAGAAAGCTACTCCCTGGATGTCCGGCTGCTGAACGCGTCCACCGCGGACGTGGAAGACTACTTCGCCCAGGGAACGGGCATGGAGACCCTCACGGGGTCCGTGTCCGATGTATCGGCCCGGATGGCGGCCCGCATGCTGGGCAAGGTCAAGGTCGAACAAATCGTCATCACGGGCAACAAGCGCATCGAGGCCGACGCCGTCCGCAGGGTGATGAACACCAAGGAGGGGCAGATCTACAGTCCGGCGTCGGTGAACAGGGATATCCACGCCATCTTCGAGATGGGCTACTTCGAGGACATCCGCGTGGAGTCCGAACAGGTGCCCGGCGGGGTGAAGCTCGTCTACCACGTGCAGGAAAAGCCCACCATCCAGAAGATCGAGATCACGGGCAACAGGGAACTGGACGATGCCGCCCTGCGGGAGGTGCTGGAGATCTCCCGGGGATCCATCATCAATTCCACCAAGCTGGAGGAGAGCGTGCGCAAGATGGAGGACCTCTACCGGGAGGACAACTTCCACAACGTGCGCATATCCTACGACATCGTGCCCGTGGACGAGAACCTGGCCTCGGTGGTGTTCAACGTTTCGGAGGGCGAGAAGGTCCTGGTCAAGGAAATCCGCATCCTGGGGAACAAGGAGTTTTCCGACAAGGAACTGAGAAAGCTCATGAAGACCAAGGAGAAGAGCTTTTTTTCCTTCATCACCCAGGCCGGAGGCTTGAACCGCGAGGACCTCTCCCAGGACGCGGCCCGCATCGGCTCTTATTACCACAACCACGGCTACATCCAGGTCAAGGTGTCCGAGCCGGAGGTGGATTTCGGCCCCGACGGCATCATCGTCACCATCAAGGTGGAGGAGGGCCCCCAGTACCGGGTGGGCGCGGTGGACGTGGCCGGAGACCTCATCCTGCCCAAGCACGAGCTTTTAGACCGGCTATCCATCATCGACCAGGAGATCTTCTCCACCGAGGTGATGCGCAAGGACCAGATGGTTTTGACCGACATCTACGCGGACGAGGGCTACGCCTACACGGAGATCATCCCCTCCACCAACGTGGACGCTGAAAACCGGGTGGTGGACATCACCTACACCATAGACCAGGGCCCCCGGGTCTACTTCGAGCGCATCGTCATCACCGGCAACACCCGGACCCGGGACAAGGTCATCCGCAGGGAGCTGCCGCTTTCGGAAAAGGGCCTTTACTCGGGCTCGGCCCTGAAAAGGGGCATCCAGAACCTGGCCCGGCTGGATTACTTCGGGGACATCCAGGTGGACACCCTGCCCGGCAGCGAGCCGGACAAGATGATCCTGAAGATCGAGGTGGAGGAGAAGCCCACCGGCTCCTTGACCTTCGGCGGGGGGTATTCCAGCGTAGACAACGCCTTCGCCATGATGACCATCTCCCAGCGGAACCTGTTAGGGCGCGGCCAGTCCCTGGACTTTCGCGCCCAGGTGGGCGGAAGCTCCAGCCGGTTCTCCCTTTCCTTCACCGAGCCCTGGTTCATGGACACCCGGCTTTCCGTGGGCGTGGACGCCTACAACTGGTACCGCGACTACGACACCTACAACAAGACCTCCCGCGGCGGCCGGCTGCGCCTGGGCTATCCCCTGTGGGACTACACCAAGGTCTACGGCTCCTACGGCTACGACGTCACGGAGATCTCCGACGTGGACCCGGCCGCGGCCTTCACCGTCCTGGTCATGGAGGGCGAAAACTCCTCCTCCACCGTCTCCGCCAGCCTGGTGCGCGACTCCCGCAACCGGTTTTTCAACCCCAGCCGCGGCTCCTACAACCGGGTCACCGTGGAGGTGGCCGGAGGCCCCCTGGGCGGGGACATCGCCTTTGCCAAGTACACCGGGGAATCAGGGTGGTACTTCCCCTTGTTTTGGGGTACAGTGGCTTTTTTGCACGGCGAGGCGGGCTACGTGCACGAGCACTCGGACGGGTTTCTGCCCGTGTACGAGCGGTTCTTTTTGGGCGGCATAAACACGCTCCGCGGGTTCGAGTGGGAGGATTTGTCGCCCCAGGATGGAATCTCCTTGATCGGCGGCGACAAGTTCGTCATGGCCAACGTGGAATACATCATCCCCATCGTCGAGGAAGCCGGATTGGTGGGGGTTCTCTTCTTTGATACCGGCGACGTCTACGACAACGACGAGAACATCGATCTGGGGAACCTGCGGGAGAGCGCGGGATTCGGATTCCGGTGGTATTCGCCCATCGGCCCCATCCGCCTGGAGCGCGGCTACATCCTGGACCGCGAGCCCGGCGAGTCCGACGGCCGATGGGAGTTCGCCCTGGGCACCGTCTTCTAGCCGGTTCTATCTGGCCGGACGCCGCCCCGGCCCGCAGGACCCCCAGGCGGTTTCCCCGGAATACACGAACCGGGCGCGCTCCGCGCCCGAACCCAAGGAGACTGACGATGCACAAAAAGTGGATGGCCGTCTGCGCGCTGGTTTTTCTTGTGTTTGGCACGAGCGCCGCCTACGCGGCGGACGTGGCCAAGATCGGCCTGGTGGACCTGCAGCGCATCCTGGACACCTCGCTGGCGGGCAAGGACGCGGCCGTGAAGATCCAGCAGAGCGGGCAGGAGATGGAGGCCACGCTCAAGAAGAAGGGCCAGGAGATCAACGAGCTCAAGCAGGAGCTGGACCGCCAAGCCCTGGTCATGAGCCGGGAGGCCTACACGGAAAAGGCCCGTGAACTCCGCATCAAGACCAACGACTTGAAGCAGCTCCAGCAGGAGTACATGGAGGAATTCAAACGCCAGGAGGCCCGGCTCATCAACGAGATCCGCACCGAGGTCTTCAAGCTGGTGGAGGAGATCGGGAAAAGGGGAGGCTACACCCTGATCCTGGAGCGGGCCGAAGCGGGTGTCATGTACATTCCCGAGGGCGCGGACATCACCGACCGGGTCATCACCGAGTACAACAAGGTCTTCAAGAAGCGCAAATAAAGCCCATGGCAAGGACTCTGGAGCACATCGCCCAAGCCGCGGGGTGCACGGTGGACGCCAAGGACCCCGGCCTTTCCATCACCGGCGCGGCTCCTTTTGACGAGGCGGGTCCCGGCCAGATCACCCTGGCGGCGGACAAAAAGCTGGTGAAAAGGATCGGGGACACCCGGGCCTCGGCGGTCATCGTGGGCAAAGACGCTCCCCCGGCCGGCGTTCCCCTCTTGAGGGCGGACAACCCACGCCTGGCTTTCGCCAGGGTCGTGGGCTTGTTCTTTTCACCGCCCGTCCAGGCCCCGGGCGTCCATCCCGCGGCCTCCGTGGGGGTGGGATTCGCCTGCGGGGATGATCCCTCCATCGCCCCGGGCGCGGTCATCGGAAACAACGTCACCGCCGGACACCGCCTCACCGTGGGCCCCAACGCCGTGGTGGAGGACAACGTGGTCCTGGGCGACGACGTGATCATCCGCGCCAACGCGGTCATCGGCTGGGGCTGCGCCCTGGGCAGCCGGGTCATCGTCCACTCGGGCGCGGTCATCGGGTCCGACGGGTTCGGCTACGCCACGGGCGAGGACGGCCGCATGTTCAAGGTGCCCCAGACCGGCACCGTGCAAATCGGCGACGACGTGGAGATCGGGGCCAATTGCGCCATCGACCGGGCCACCTTCGGCGCCACGGTCATCGGAAACGGGGTGAAGACCGACAACCTGGTCCACGTGGCCCACAACGTCACCGTGGGCGAGGCCACGGTATTGGTCGCCCAATGCGGCATTTCCGGCAGCACGAAGATCGGCAGAAACTGTGTGATCCTCGGCCAGGCGGGCCTGGCCGACCACCTCACGGTGGGGGATTTCACCATGGTGGGCGCCCAGGCGGGCGTGGGGGAGGACCTAGCCGGCGGGCAGATGGTCTCCGGCACCCCGGCCATTCCCCACAGGGTGTGGCTCAGGGTCACCCGGCTCATCAAGCGGCTTCCGGATATCCACAACCGGTTGAAGGCCCTGGAGAAGAAAGTCCGGGACCTGGAGGGCGGCCATGGAACTTCCCTTTGACATCCGCGGGATCATGGAGTACCTGCCTCACCGCTACCCGTTTCTCCTGGTGGACCGCATCGTGGACCTGGTCCCGGGGGAGTCCGTGCGGGGCCTGAAGAACGTCACGATAAACGAACCGTTTTTCAACGGGCATTTTCCGGCCGAGCCCATCATGCCCGGGGTGCTCATCTTGGAGGCCATGGCCCAGGCCGGCGGCATCCTGGCCTTTGCCTCCAACCCGGACCGGGAGCCCGGGTCCATCATCTACTTCAGCGGCATGGATGAGGTTCGGTTCCGCAGGCCCGTGGTGCCGGGGGACCAGCTTTTGTTGGACCTTGTCCTGAAACAACAAAGAAAGCGCGCCATGCGCATGGAGGGCCGCGCCACCGTGGACGGCGTTCTGACGGCTCAGGCTCAGCTCATGGCGGTTTGGAGATAAACCCGATGATTCACCCCACCGCCCTGGTGGACAAAGGGGCGAAACTGGAAGACGGCGTGACCGTGGGTCCCTACGCGGTCATCGAGGACAACGTACGCGTGGGCGCGGGCACCACCATCGGCGCGCACACCGTGGTGGGTGCGTTCACGGAAATCGGCAAAAACTGCCGCATCTTTCACCACGCGGCCGTAGGCGGCATCCCCCAGTCCGTGAAATTCGCGGGGGAGGAAAGCTGGGTGAAGATCGGGGACAACACCGTGGTGCGGGAGTTCGTCACCGTGCACCGGGGCACCGCGTTCGGCGGCGGCATAACCTCCGTGGGGCCGGACAACTACCTCATGGCCTACACCCACATAGCCCACGACTGCCTGACCGGAAAGGGCGTGTTCTTCGCCAACAACGCCACCTTGGCCGGCCACATCACCGTGGGCGACTACGCCACCGTTGGCGGGCTGGCGGCCATCCACCAATTCTGCCGCGTGGGCGACTACGCGTTCGTGGGCGGCAAGTCCGCCGTGGCCAAGGACATCCCGCCCTTTGTCATCGCCGCGGGCGACCGCGCCGTGCTCCATGGGCTGAACAAGGTGGGCTTAAGGCGCCACGGGTTTTCCGAAGAAACCATGGACGCGTTGAAGCGCGCCTACCGCATCGTGTTCCGCATCGGCCTGACGTTGAACGAGGCCATCACCCGGGTCCGGGCCCAGGTGGACCAGCTGCCGGAGGTGGAGAAGTTCCTGGAATTCCTGGAGTCCTCCACCCGCGGGGTCGCCAGAAGCCGCAGGTCTGGAAGCCAGGTATGGTGACCGGGGCAAGTTGCCGACCGGAATCCCCGAGGTTTTGGAAATGCACGAAAACCAGGAGAAAGCGCCGGGGCGGGTGGGCCTGGTGGCGGGGAACGGCATGTTCCCCGTTGTTTTTTCCCGCGCAGCCCGCGACAGGGGCATGGCCGTGTATGCCGCGGCCCACAAGGGCGAGGCCGACGAGGACGAGCTCTTGCCCCTGGTGGAGAAACTTTGCCCGGTGCACGTGGGCGAGCTTGGCAAGATCATCGAGTTTTTCCGGTCCCACGGCGTAAACCAGGCGGTCATGGCCGGGGGCGTCACCAAGGCCAAGCTGTTCTCCCCGGATTACTTCAAGCCCGACGAGCTTGCCGTCGCGCTTTTGGAGAGGCTGGCCCACACGGCCGACGACCACGCCCTGCGCGGGTTCGCATCGGTGCTGGAAGAGCACGGCATCGCCGTGCGCGCGCCCACCTGGCTTGTGCCCGAGCTCCTGGCCCCCCCAGGGGTGTGGACGAAGCTGCCGCTTGCGGAGGAACAAAGGGCGGACGCAGCCCTGGGCTTTGACCTGGCCAAGAAGATCGGCGAGCTGGACGTGGGCCAGTGCCTGGTGGTGGCCAAGGGCACGGTGGTGGCCGTGGAGGCCATCGAGGGCACGGACGCCGCCATCCGCCGGGCCGGGGAGCTGGGGGCCGCGGGCGCCTGCGTGGTCAAGGTGAAAAAGCCCATCCAGGACGAACGCTTCGACCTGCCCGCCGTGGGCGTGCAGACCATCCGCAGCATGATGGCCGCCGGCGCTTCGGTCCTGGCCGTGGAGGCGGGGGCCACCGTGGTGTTCGACAAGGAGGAAATGGTCCGCCTGGCGGACGAGGCCGGCATATGCATCGTGGGCCTGGAAGGGGCGGCGGAATAGCCATGGGAAACCTTCGCGTGGCGGTGATCGGGACGGGCTACCTGGGGCGGTTCCACGCCCAGAAGTACGCGGCCCTCGAAGGCGTGGACCTGGTGGGCGTGGCGGACGTGGACCCCGCAGCGGCCGGAGCCGCGGCCAAAGAAGCCCGCACCCGCGCCTTTTCCAGCCACAAGGAGCTTTTGGGCAGGGTGGACGCGGTGTCCGTGGTGGTGCCCACCCTGATGCACTACCCGGTGGCCAGGGATTTCCTGGAGGCGGGCTGCGACGTGCTTCTGGAAAAGCCCATGACCACCACCCTGGAGGAGGCCGACGCCCTGGTGGAGCTGGCCGAGAGCCGGGGGCTCATCATGCAGGTGGGACACCTGGAGCGGTTCAACCCCGCGGTGCGGGCGCTGAGGCAGGCCGGGGTGAAACCCCGGTTCATCGAGGCGCGCAGGCTCTCCACGTTCAAGCCCCGTGCCGTGGGCGTGTCCGTGGTCCTGGACCTCATGATCCACGACCTCGACATCTGCTGCGCCCTGGCCGGGTGCGGGGTGAAACGCGTGAAGGCCGGAGGCTCGGCGGTGCTCACGGATTCCGTGGACGTGGCCAACGCCTTTCTGGAGATGGAAAACGGCTGTGTGGCGTCCTTGACCGCCAGCCGCCTTGCCCCGGAGGACCGGCGGGAGATTCGGGTCTTTGGCAAGGAAGCCTACCTGGAGGTGGACTTCATCAGCCGGCGGTTCCGCTGCTCCAGGAAATCCGGGGCCGCGGCCGGAAACGGGCTCCCGGCCCTGGACGTGGAGGAGCGCACCTTTGGCCAGGCGGACGCCTTGGCGGACGAGATCGCCGCCTTTGTACACAGCGTGAAGAAGCGGGAGGCGCCCGAGGTGAACGGGCCGGTGGGCCGCCAGGCCCTGGCCTGCGCCCTGGAGGTGCTGAAGAAGATCGGGAAGGGGGCCCCGCGCTGACCACACCCGCCTCTCCAGAACGGCCTTCGGTCATGATCGTGGCCGGCGAGGCTTCGGGCGACCACCACGCCGCCCGGCTGGTCCGGGCCTTGAAGGACACGGTCCCGGACGTGTTCTGCTTCGGCATCGGCGGGGGCCGCATGGAAGCCGAGGGCGTGCGCCTGTTCGCCCGCACCAAAGACGTCTCCGTGGTGGGCCTGACCGAGATCGCCGCCCGGTTCGGCGGCATCCTAAGCGCCCTGTGGACCGCCGGGGAAATGCTCAAGAGCATGGCCCCGGACCTGCTCATCCTGGTGGATTTCCCGGACTTCAACTTCCGGGTGGCCGGGTACGCCAGCCGGCTTAACGTGCCGGTCCTCTATTACATCTCTCCCCAGGTGTGGGCCTGGAGGCGGTCGCGGGTAAAGAAGATCCGCCGCATGGTGGACAAGATGGCGGTGATTTTGCCCTTTGAGGAGGCGTTCTACAAGGAGCACGGCATAGACGCCGAGTACGTGGGCCACCCCCTGGCCGACTGGGCCGCCCGGCTGCCGGAGAAGCAGCCCCCCGGGGAACACCCCCTGGTGGGGCTTTTGCCCGGCAGCCGGCCGGGCGAGGTTTCCCGGCACCTGCCCATCCTCCTGGACGCCGCCCGGATCATCGGCGGAAGGATCCCCGGCGTGGAGTTTCTCCTGGCCCGGGCTCCGGACATCGAGGAAGAGTACGTAAGGGGTTTCATCCAGGAGGCGGAGAAAAAAGGCAAGCTTCCGGGCGTCCGGCTCGTCCAGGACGCGGCCGAGGTGTTTTCCCGGGCGGACATGGCGCTCACCGTGTCCGGCACCGTGACCCTGGAGGCGGCCCTGGCCGGGCTGCCCATGATCATCCTGTACCGGCTTTCCGCCATAAGCTTTGCCGTGGCAAAAGCGCTCATCCGGGTGGATTTCATCGGCCTGCCCAACCTCATCGCCCGGCGGGCCGTGGTGCCGGAGCTCATCCAGGGCCGGGCCACGCCCCGGGCGGTGGCGGACATCGCCTGCGACTGGCTGCAAAACCCGGAAAAGCTCGCCGAAGTGAGACGTGGCTTAGACGAGGTTCGGTCCCTGGTGGGCGGCCCCGGGGCCTCGGCCAGGGCCGCGAAACTGGCCTTGGAACTGTTGAAAAGGTAGTTTTTTCGGATGGAACACCGGCCGCGCCGCGGCCGCAAAAGGCGGACAACGTGGGAAAAAAGGATTATTACAGCACGCTCCCCTCGGACCAGTGGGAAATCCGGCCCCATGCCAGGTACCGGTTGGTGGGGGTTGCCGGTGGAGCGCTCATTGCGGCCTTGGGCCGCACCTGGAAGGTGCGCGCCATGGACTGGGGCCCGGTGGCGGACATCATGCTCTCACGGCGGTTCATCATCGCCTTCTGGCACTCCCGGCTCCTGATATTCGCCCACACGTTCAAGAACTGGGGGGGGCTGTGCATGGTGAGCCGGTCCACGGACGGCGAGCTCATCGCCCAGGTGATAAAGGCTCGGGGGCACCACCCGGTGCGGGGCTCCTCCACCCGGGGCGGGTCCGACGCCATGGACGTCATGACCAGAAGGCTCATGCAGAAGGACCAGCCGGCGGCGTTCGCCACGGACGGCCCCCAGGGCCCGCGCTACAAGGTGCAGCCGGGGGTCATCGCCCTGGCCAGGAGAACGGGGTATCCCATCATCCCGGCCACCTACTCCGCGCGCAGGCGCTGGGTGACCAAATCCTGGGACCGGTTCATCGTGCCCAAGCCGTTTTCCGACTGCCTGCTGGTGTTCGGCAATGTCCTGGAGGTGCCGCCGGACCTCGACCGGCCGCAGATGGAAGAAAAGCGCAGGGCCTTGGAGCGCGAACTGAACCGCATCACCCTCACCGCAGACCGCCATTTCGGGCTCCAGACGCCTTAACCCGGATTATTCATGAGCAATTTTGCCCGAGATCGAATTTTTCTTTATTTTCAATCCGTTGGAGCTGTTTTTTGGGTCTTGCGCCAAAGACGGTCTGATTATTGGAGGAA
>JAFDHW010000365.1 GCA_019308705.1 Deltaproteobacteria bacterium | reverse complement strand
GGAAGCTGTACTTTTGTACCGCGACCCCCTCCTGACGCAGCTATCGCGTGAATCGGGCTCGCCGGAAGGGTGAAAAATTTCGCCGATGTCAGCATTCCTCAAAGAAACAGCGTGTATTTTTCAAGGACCCTTCCATTGGCACTTAACCTGTTTAAATCCATATAAATATTTTATTCGGCGAAATTTTTCATGAATAATTCGGGTTAAGCATCGGAACCTGTTGCAAAGGCCCTCTTCCCTGCACACCTTGCAAAAGAAGGCCCTGGAGCCTCCTGTGCCGGATTGACAGGAATGCCGCCCGCCGGAAAACGCCCGGCGCGGAAGGCGGGACGAAAAAAGGAGGAGCGCGCATGACCTTGGACGAGAGACGGCAGAAAGAACTTTTGGACCTTGGCTTGAAGAACCTGGGCCAGGTTTCCTGGAACCTGTCCACCCCGGCGCTTTACGAGGAAATCGTCCGCCGCAGGGAGGGGGAGATCGCCCACCTGGGGCCGGTGGTGGTGCGCACGGGCCATCACACGGGCCGCCTGCCCAAGGACAAGTTCTTTGTGCGGGAGCCCTCCTCCAAGGACAAGCTGTGGTGGGGCGACGTGAACAAGGCCATGAGCGAGGACAAGTTCAACACCCTGTTCTACCGCCTGCTGGCCTACCTCCAGGGCAAGGAAATCTACATCCAGGACTGCTGGGCCGGTGCGGATCCGGACTACCGTGTGCCCATCCGGGTCATCACGGAAACCGCCTGGCACAACCTGTTCGCCAGGAACCTCTTCGTGCAGTTGAAGACCGCGGAGGAATTCGAAGAACACAGCCCCCGGTTCACCATCATCAACGCCGCGTCGTTCCACGCCCTGCCGGAACTGGACGGCACCAACTCCGAGGCGTTCATCATCGTGAACATCGGCAAGAGACTGGTCTTGATAGGCGGCACGTCCTACGGCGGAGAAATCAAGAAATCCGTATTCACCATCATGAACTACCTCCTGCCCCAGGAGCGGGTGCTTTCCATGCACTGCTCGGCCAACGTGGGGCCGGAAGGCGATTCCGCGCTGTTCTTCGGGCTTTCGGGCACGGGCAAGACCAGCCTTTCCGCGGATCCGGAGCGGAACCTGGTGGGCGACGACGAGCACGGCTGGTCCGACAAGGGGATCTTCAACTTCGAGGGCGGGTGCTACGCCAAGGTGATCCGGCTTTCCCCGGAGGCGGAGCCGGAGATCTACGAGACCACCCGCAGGTTCGGCACCATCCTGGAGAACGTGGGCCTGGACCACCGGACCCGCCGGGTGGATTTGAACGACGACTCCCTCACGGAAAACACCCGGGCCGCCTACCCCATCTCCCACATTCCCAGCGCCCTGCGCTCCGGGGTGTGCGGACACCCCAAGAACATCGTCATGCTCACCTGCGACGCCTTCGGGGTCATGCCGCCCATCGCCAGGCTTTCCCAGGCCCAGGCCGAGTACCACTTCCTTTCCGGGTACACGGCCAAGGTGGCGGGCACCGAGGCGGGCATCACCAAGCCGGTGGCCACCTTCTCCACCTGCTTCGGCGCGCCGTTCATGGCGCTTCCGCCAAACGTCTACGCGGAACTTCTCCGGGAGCGCATCCAAAAGCACAACTCCACCTGCTGGCTCATCAACACCGGGTGGGCCGGCGCACCCGCCAGCATGGCCGACCGCATCCCCATCCGCTACAGCCGCGCCATGGTCAAGGCCGCGCTCTCCGGCGCGCTGGACAACGTGCCCTTTGAAAAGGACCCGGTGTTCGGTCTGGAGATTCCCACCCAGTGCCCGGGCGTGCCGCCGGAGATGCTGAATCCCCGGAACGCGGCCCCGGACCCGGCGGACTACGACGCCCGGGCCAACAAGCTCGCCGAAGACTTCCGCAAGAACTTCAAGCCGTTCGAGGCCAACGTGCCGGACGAGGTGAAGAAGGTGATGTAAGGCAGGGTTTCTTCATGGCAAAAAAAGGGGCTTCCCGGTTCCGGGGGCCCCTTTTCGGGCTGGCGCTACGGACGCGGTCAGGCGTTGCGCCGGGCCAGCTTCCGCAGGATCCAGAGCATGCCCTTGGCCCGCTTGTTCCTGGGGACCATCCGGATGGCCCCGCGGGGACACACCTGGGCGCAAATGCCGCAGCCGTAGCACTTGGAAAGGTCCACGGAAAGCCTTGGGCCGTCCGGGCCGTCCACGATCTTCCGGGCGTTGAAGTGGCACACCTTGGCGCAGGCGCCCGAGGCGTCGCAGGCGGCCTCGTCGGTCCTGGCGATGGAAAAGCCCTTCTTGATGACCGCGGACCGGCCGTCCAGGGCCTGGTTGGCCAGAAAAGGCGCGCAGGTGGCCGAAGAGCAGTGACAGATGCCGCCCTCCCCGCCCCACATCATGTACACGTTGGACACCAGGCCCAGGTTGTTGGCGGTCTTCTCCAGCTCCAGCAACTCCTCCTTGGAGATCATGCGGTAGGTGGGAAGCGCGCCGAACGTCTCCGCGCACTTGGCGATCTGGATGTCCAGCTCCAGGGGGGACTGTCGGCAGAAGTCGAGCTTTCCCGCGGCCAGGTCACGGGCGTCCGGCCCCAAAGGCTCGGCGGTGTGGATGCGGCAGGCGCACGGCCCCAGGGCGATGGCAAAGCTTTCCGGCAGGCCGCGCACGAACGCGCAGGCCTCCTCGTGGGTCACCACCTGGGTGATGATATTCATGGAGGCGAACCGGTCGATGACGGCGTGGATGCGTTTTAGCGGCAGGCGCTTTTCTTGTTCCAGCCACTTGAGCACCAGGTTCATGAACATGGGCTCACGCGGGGCCCACGCACCGATGAGCATGGCCCGCACCCTGCCCTTCTGCATCTTGATCCGCTCGGATTCCGGCCGGTCCCAGGGCTTTTTCACGGCAAACTCCTTTGCGCTTGCGGCATGCTTCGTGATTCATCCGGGCTATACCAGCCCGGAGGCCTTTGGACAACAGGACTTTTGGTTTACTTTTTCCCCAGGGGGATTACTATTGTCGCCTAACCCGGATTATTCATGAGCAATTTTGTCCGAGATCGAATTTTTCTTTAGTTTCAATCCGTTGGAGCTGTTTTTT
>JAFDHW010000364.1 GCA_019308705.1 Deltaproteobacteria bacterium | reverse complement strand
CCTTAGACCGCAAGGTGGTGGTCATCGACCGCCAATACCGCATCTTGGCCGCCAACCGGTACGCTGCCGGGAAGGGCGGCCTGAAGGTTTCCGGCGAGGTTTGCCACCAGGTGCTCCACGGGTTTTCCACCCCCTGCCCGGAATGCCCGGCCCCCAAGGCTTTTTCCACCGCCCGGCCCGCGGGCCAGCGCGGCCTCACCGGCGGCGTCACCCCCTCGCCGGATGCTTGCCTCTATTGCCTGCCCATCGTGGAAAACGGCGAGGTGGTCTCCTGCCTGGCCCTGGACCTGGACCTCCCCGACGTGGAGGAAACCCTCAGCCGGTCCAACGCGTTTTTGAAGAATTTGATTTTAAGCTCCGTGGACGGAGTCATCGCCTCGGACATGAAGGGCAAGATCCTCATCTTCAACGAGGCGGCATCCAGCATCACCGGCTACGACGCGGAACACGCCCTGACCCGCCTGGACATCCGCGACATCTACCCCGGAGACGGCGCGCGGGAGGTGATGAAGAAGCTGAGGTCCGACGGCTACGGCGGCCGGGGCAAGCTCATGAGCGAACAAGTGAACGTGTTCTCCAAGGACGGCGAAGAGATCCCCATCAGCCTGTCCGCCTCGGTGGTCTACGAAAAGGGCCGGGAGGTGGCCACCATCGGCTTTTTCCGCGACCTCCGCCAGCAGCTGAAGATGGAAAAGGAGCTGAAGCAGACCCAGATGCAGCTCCTCCAGGCGGAAAAGATGTCCTCCCTGGGCAAGCTGGCCGCCGGCGTGGCCCACCAGTTGAACAATCCCCTGGGCGGCATCATCCTCTACGCCAGGCTCCTCCAGGAGGAATACGACCTGCCCCGGGCCGCCCGGGAGGACTTGGCCCGCATCGTGGAGGGCGCCCAGCGGTCCAAGGACATCGTGAAACAGCTTCTGGAGTTCGCCCGCCAGACCCGCCACGAAACCCGGCCGGAAAACATCAACCAGGCCCTCGAGCGCACCCTGTTCCTTTTGGAGAACCAGTCGCTCTTCCAGAACATCGACATCCAAAGGCGGCTGGACGAAACCCTGCCTCCCGTGCCCTGCGACGCGCAACAATTGAACCAGGCGTTCATGAACATCATCCTGAACGCCGCCGAGGCCATGGATGGTAACGGCACGCTCATCCTGGCCACCCGCGCCGCGCAAAACGGCGAGTACGCGGAAGTGGAAATCGCGGACACCGGCCCGGGCATCCCCGAACAGGACCTCCCCCGGCTGTTCGAGCCCTTCTTCACCACCAAGGAGCAGGGCCGGGGCACCGGCCTGGGACTTTCTTTGGCCTACGGCATCGTGGCCAACCACGGAGGAACCATCCAGGCCAAAAACCGCCCCGAGGGCGGAGCCTCGTTCATCCTCCGACTGCCCCTCAACCCCCCCGGGAGCCAGGCATGACCGGAAACCAAGGCCAACCCGCCGAACCCTGCGGCCGCGTGCTGGTGGTGGACGACGAAAAGAACATCCGCGACGGGTGTGAACGCATCCTCTCCCGCATGGGCTGCCAAGTGGACAAGGCCCAAAACGGCGTCCAGGCCCTGGAAATCCTGGAGCGAACCCCCGCCGCCCTGGTGCTGTTGGACCTGAAGATGCCCGGCATGGACGGCATGGACGTGCTGGAACGCATCCGGGAAAAACGGCCCGGGACCCTGGTGGTCATCATCACCGGCTACGCCACCGTGGAAACCGCCATCGAGGCCATGAAACGCGGGGCCTACGATTTCATCCCCAAGCCCTTCGAGCCGGACCGCCTGCGCATCGTGGCCGGCCGCGCCCTGGAAAAACAGCGCCTGCGCGAACAGTCCCGCCGCCTGGAAGAGCAACGCCGGCGCACCCTGGCCGACCTGGGCACGGAAAAAAGCCGCATGCGCGCCGTGGTGGAGGCCCTGCCCTCCGGCGTCATGGTCACCAACGCGGACAACCGGGTGGTGCTGGTAAACCCCGCCTTTTGCCGCATGATGAACCTTGCCGAGGACACCGCCCCCGGCGGGCACATGGACGAGTACGTGGACGACCAGGACCTGCGCCGCATGGTGGCGGACATCATGGGCCGCGCGCCCACCCCGGAACAGGCCGCCTATTGCGAACTCGTCTCCTGCGAGCTCCAGCGCCCCGGCGGCCGCTACCTCCTTGCCCGCGGCCGCCCCGTGCCTGGAGAGGACGGCTCCTGCCTGGGCGTGGCCGTCCTGCTCACGGACATCACCGGTCTGAAACTGCTGGACAAGTTGAAGAGCGAATTCGTGGCCCAGGTGTCCCACGAGCTGCGCTCGCCCCTGGCCACCATCCACCAGCAGATCTCCACCGCCCTCCAGGACCTGGTGGGCGCCCCCCCCGAAGACCAGCACATGCTCGCCCGCGCGCGGGAAAAAACCCGGGGACTCATCTCTTTGATCGGAGACCTTTTGGACGTCTCCCGCATCGAGGCCGGCGCCGTGGACCCAAAAGCCCGGGACGTGGACCCAAAAGCCCTGCTCACCTCCGTCACCGACTTCCTCCGCGACAAGGCCGCCGCCAAGAATCAGACCCTCACCCTCACCACCGAGGACCCCCTTCCCACTCTCCACGCAGACCCCCTGGCCCTGGAATCCATCTTCGGAAACCTCATCACCAACGCCATCACCTACACCCAAGAAGAAGGCCAAATCCACGTCTGCGCCAAACCCGAAAACTCCGGCCTCACCGTTTCCGTCATTGACAACGGCTTCGGCATCGAGCCCCAATACCACGAAAAAATCTTCGAAAAATTCTTCCGGGTCAAAAACGACAAAACCCGCCACATACCCGGCACCGGCCTCGGCCTGCCCATCGTAAAAGGCATGCTCCAAACCATGGGCGGCAGCATAACCCTGGCCTCGGAGCCCGAAAAAGGCTCCACCTTCACCGTCCACCTGCCAGGATGCAAAGAAGGTTAGCCCGAATTATTCATGAAAAATTTCACCGAATAAAATAGTTATACGGATTTAACCCGGATTATTCATGAGCAATTTTGCCCGAGATCGAATTTTTCTTTATTTTCAATCCGTTGGAGCTGTTTTTTGGGTCTTGCGCCAAAGACGGTCTGATTATTGGAGGAA
>JAFDHW010000363.1 GCA_019308705.1 Deltaproteobacteria bacterium | reverse complement strand
GCGAGCCCGATTCACGCGATAGCTGCGTCAGGAGGGGGTCGCGGTACAAAAGTACAGCTTCCCTCCTCCTTCCTTGCTCTCGCGCGAATCGAACTCGTGAATAATCCGGGCTAACAGCGCCTGATGACTGAAAAAAATGTACACCACCCTTGCGGTGCTTGCAAGCGGCGGAGCCGGGCGGGGGTCCCTACGCCTTTTGCATGCGCCGCTTTATGGTGTTTATCCGGGCTTCCAGGTTCAACAGGTAGGCGGGTTCGGGCTGCTTGGGAAGGGGCTTGGGGTCGTATTCAAAGGCCCGGACCCGCGCCATGACGGCGGATACCTCCCCGCCTTCCTCCTCGAGGAGCCGTTCGAACATGCCCCGGGACTCCTCGCACTGCCGCACCGCCTCGGGCAGGTAGCCCCGGGCGTCCTTGCCGGTGAGCACGCACCCGTGGCCCAGGCAGACCACTTCCGGACAAAGCGCGGCCAGGCTTTTGAGGGAATCCAGAAACACGTCGTAATCCACCAGGAAGTCGCAGATGATGTAGCCCGTGGCGTCGGGAATGCCCGCGGCCTCGGAACAGACCAGGGCGTTCTTTTCCGGGATGAAAAAGCTCACGCAGTCGCGGGTGTGGCCCGGGGTTTCCAGGACGCGCACCGTGGCCCCGGGTCCGGCGGGAATCTCCTGCCCCCCCTCCAGGGTGAAGTCCACGGTCACGTCCCGGCACGGCAGGTCGGGAACCCTCACGCCCGCGGCCTTTGCCACCATCTTCGCGGCGTCGTGATTCAGCGCCCGGATGGTGGCCATGGCGCTGGGCCGGGAAAACACCTTGACCGCGTTGGGGCTCGCTCCCACCTCCATGCCTGGAAACCGCTCTTTGAGGTATCCCGCGCAGCCGCAATGGTCAAAATGGGAGTGGGTGAGCAGAAGCCGCGCCGGGTGCCGACCGTCCAGGAGCTTTTCGATTTCCCCGGCATACAGCGGCCCCATGCAGGAAAACCCCGCGTCGAACACCACGGGGGCGTCCCCGTCCAACAAAAAGACCGGGACCCCTGGGTCCCCCAGCATGTGCAATCCCGGCGCCACCTGGCCGGGCCGGCGGATGATCATGGCCTGTTCCTTTCCTTTCCCAGGGCCGTGGGTATAGCCGACCGGACGCCGGTGGTCAAGGCGAATGGCCAAACCCTCATGAAAACAGGCGATTCGACGCGCACCTCCTTGGGAAAGCCCTTGCGTATCCCGCTTTGCCGGTGGTACCAAATAGACCTGTCCCAAAAGACCCGCACCCATGTTCCGGCTGCTTGGAAAGGCTGCCCATGGCCCCAGAACCGGGCGAAAAACCGTGAGGCTCCCCATCTCCACGCACGCGGCCGTGGCCCTTGCCCTGGCCCTGTTCACCGCGGCCCTGTTCGCGCCGGCCGCGGGACACGACTTCCTCTTGGTGGACGACCCGGACTACGTGACCCAAAATCCCAAGGTCCGGGGCTTTTCCCTGGAAAACCTCCAGGCCGCCTTTTCCCTGGAAACCCACCTGGACCTGTGGATACCGCTTACCCTGGCCTCCTACATGGCAGATTACGAGCTGTGGGGCCTGCAGCCGGGAGGATACCATCTCACCAACGTCCTGTTGCATGCGCTGGCGGCCCTGCTGTGGTTTCTGGTGCTTTCCCGGGCCACGAAAACCATGTGGCCCGCGGCCCTGGCTGCGGCGCTGTTCGCCGTGCATCCCTTGCGGGTGGAATCCGTGGCCTGGGTGGCGGAGCGCAAGGACGTGCTCTCCGGCGTATTCTGGGTCCTGTGCCTGGGGGCCTGGTTCCGGTACGCCGAAAGACGCTCCCCGGCCTGGTACGCCGCGGCCCTGGCCTTCTGCGCCCTGGGGCTCATGGCCAAGGCCATGCTGGTGACCATGCCCTTTTTCCTGCTGCTCATGGACTGGTGGCCCCTGTCCCGGTTCCCGGAACACTGGGCTTCCTCCCGCCAAGGCCGGGCAGCGGCCGGAAGGCTGGCCTTGGAAAAGGTCCCCTTTGCCCTGGTGTGCGGGCTGGCGGCCTGGGCCAACCTGGTCACCGCGTCGGGGCGGGACATCTTCGCAGACACAAGGCTCATACCCCTTTCCGGCCGGGCGGCCAACGCCCTGGCTTCCTACGCAACCTACCTGGCGCAGACCGTGTGGCCCGCGGCCCTGGCCATGCCCTATCCCTATCCCTTTTACGATTTCTCCTCCCCCCGGGTAGGGGCCGGCGGCTTGCTGATGGCGGGGATCACCGCCGCGTGCCTGGCCGTGCGGCGGCAAAAGCCCTACCTGGCCGTGGGATGGTTCTGGTTCCTAGGCACGCTGGTTCCGGTCATCGGGCTCACCCAGGCGGGCATGCAGGCCCACGCGGACCGGTTCACCTACGTGCCCCAGATGGGCCTTTTCGTCATGGCCGCCTGGGGGGCGAAAGACATAGCCGCGTGGCGGCCCCGGCTGGCAAAACCCCTGGCCGCGGGCCTGTGCGCGGCCCTGGCCGTCTTTTCGGCCGCCTCGCTGATCCGGCTCGGCGACTGGAAAGACACGAAAACCCTGTTTTCCGACGCGCTTGAAAAAACGAGGAACAACTTCGAGGCCCACCACTACCTGGGCATCGCCCTGTCCAGGGAAGGCCGGTTTAAGCAGGCGGCCGCCCACTACGAACAAGCCCTGGCCATCCGCCCGGGCTTTTCCCACGCCCATTCCAACGCGGGCATGGTATACTGGCAAATGGGGGACCGGGAAAAAACCGCGGAGCATCTTTTGGCCGCGGTGCGCATTTCCCCGGGCTTTGCCGAGGCGCAGAACAACCTGGGCGCGCTTTTGGCGGAAGAGGGAAACCACGCGGCCGCCCTGCCCTATTTTTTCGCGGCCATAAGGAGCGAGCCCGGGTTCGCCCAGGCCCACGCCAACCTGGGACGGAGCCTGTTCGCCCTGGGCAGGGTCCAGGAAGCCAAAAACCACCTGACCACGGCGCTCAACCGTAAGCCGGATTATGCCCGCGCCTGGCACGACCTGGGGGTGATCCACAAGCGGGAAGGCGAGGTGGAGCGCGCCCAGACCGCGTTTTCCCGGGCGTGTGCGCTTGCCCCGGAATGGGAGGCGTCCG
>JAFDHW010000362.1 GCA_019308705.1 Deltaproteobacteria bacterium | reverse complement strand
CGCGGAAATCGGGCGAGCCCGAAGGGTGAGGAATTTTGCCCGAATGGCAGAATTCCTCAAATAATCAGACTGTCTTTGGCGCAAGACCCGAAAAACAGCTCCAACGGATTGAAACTAAAAAAAATTCGATCTCGGGCAAAATTGCTCGTGAATAATCCGGGTTATCCGCACACTTCCCACCGGATGGGCGTTTTACCGGCGGTGGCGCACACCAGGTGGCCGGCAAACTCCCTGTGCACCACCTCCACCCGCTCCCCGGAAACCTCGAGGATCATTCCCTCCCCCCACGCTTCCACCACCCGGCAACGCGACAGGGCGGACAGCCCAAGGCCCCGGCTTTTCAGGGCCGCCTCCTTGGCGGTCCACGCCCGCAAAAACGCCTCCGGCCCCTTGCCCCCCAAAAGCTCCCATTCCCCGCGGTCCGCGACGCGCGCCATGAGGCGCTCCGAAGGCGCGTACCCGGTTCTTTCCACGTCCACCCCCGCGGGCCATGGCGCGGCCATGGCCGCCGCGCAGGTTTCCTTGTGGCTTATGGACCAGGTCCAGGCTCCCTCTGGTGCGGGCCGGCCCGCGGCGTCCTTTTTCCCCAGCCCCTCCGGCGCGTTGGCCAAGGCGCGGCAGGCGGAAAGAAGCTCCCTGCCACGGGCCGAAAGCAGGCCCGCCTTTTCCCCGGCGGAAAAGGCCCCGGGGGCATGGAAGCGCACGCAGACCACGGCGGAAGGCGAAGGGTCGGCCGGAGCCTTGTTTTCAGCCCTGTTCATGGGGATGGACCCCCTGGGAGGTGATGCCCCTCACGTGGAAGGAGGGGTCCTTGTGGAAATGGGAAAATATGACCGCAAAGGCCAAGGACGCCTGGAGCATGAGGGCCTTGTCCGCGTACAGCTCCTTTAGCCGCTCCTTTCTCAGCGTCTTGTCCGTGTGGTCGAAGTAGGTGGAGAACAGGCCATCCAGGGGGTGGCTGCCGCCCGGGGAGGTCACCCGGTCCACCCCGCCGGCGTGGGTGTATTCCATGGCGCTCTTCACGTGGTCCCTAAGCCCGTCCAGGGAGTCGCGGTGAAATCCCGCCAAGTGGAGGAAGATACGCTGGGACTCCTTCAGGCTGGCCAGGGCCAGGGCCTCGAACAGGCTGGAAAACGCTTGCCTGCCCGCGTAGCCCTTCTGGCGCAGCAGGGAGAGCAGGGTGACGTTCTTGAACAACTGGTGCAGCCTCTGGGCCCCGTTCAGCGAGGGCCGCGGCGGGTGCTCGGCCAGGCCCGGGGGCGGGTTCTTGGAAAACAGGATGCGGAAAATCCAGGGGTAGAAGTCCGCGTCCACCCAGGGCTCCTGGAAGTCCACGCGCATGTCCAGGGTGTTGTCCAGGCGGTCGGCCAGCTTCACCCGCAACAGCCCCCGGGCGTCGGGGTGGTCGATGAGCCGGCCCACGTAGGAGTAGTAGGATTCGCCTTCCCGCAAAGTCAGCGAAAGCACCCGCTCGTACATGGTGGTGGCGGACCGTTGGTCCAGCGGCCCCAGCATGGAGGTGAAGTCGTGGTACATGGTCTGCTTCCACCCCGGGTCCTCCAGGTGGAAGGGGAAGATGTCCTCGAAGGTGTCGTGGAACATGGCCGCCAGGATGTCCAGGAGCTCGAACCGGTCCAGCGCCCGGGAAAGCAAGCCCGTGGCCCGCAGGGGGTGCAGCACGGAAGGAGGCCCGGAAATGCGCCTCCGGTCGCCGTAGGCGTCCAGCAAAAGCCGCAACGCCTCGGTGAGGACCTTCTTTTCCCCCGGCTCCAGGGACCGGCGGTCCGTGATGTGGAGGATCACGTAGTCCCACCCCCCGGTACGGGCGGAAAGGACGTACATCAGCGCGCCGGAAAGCCGCAAAAATTCGGGGAGGTCGTGGAGGCTCATGGTTTTCCTGGCCGGGTTTTTGAAAGGTTCTTGATCTTAACCGGCCCCGTGACGTTGTGCAAGCGGCCATAGGCGCCGGGGCGGGGCGGCTTGACACGGGGCCCGGCCGGGTTTAATCCCTTGGGAAAAAGGAGGCTTTTCCCATGGCGGACGCGCTTTCGCCCCTGGCCGGCCGGTTCTGGAAGGCGCTGGTGAACGAATCCCCCCGGTCCGTGCGCGGCCAGCGGCTTCTCCTGGAAACCACGGCCCGGTTTTTGGGCGGCACTCCCAAAAAGGCCCGGTGCAGGAGGATCTCCCTGTCCGGCGTGCGGGCCGAGGAGATTCGCGGCTTCGCCCACCCGGACGGCCGCACCCTGTTGTACCTCCACGGCGGGGCGTACATGATGGGCTCCATCAACACCCACCGGCCCCTGGCGTCCATCCTTTCGAGGCTGGCCCGGGCCAGGGGGGTGATCATCGACTACCGCCTGGCCCCGGAGCACCCTCATCCCGCGGCGGTGGACGACGCCCTGGAAAGCTGGCGCGCCCTTTTGGAACAGGGGACGGACCCCCAAAAGGCGCTTTTCGCCGGCGACTCGGCAGGCGGCGGCCTGGTTCTGGCCACCCTTTTGGCAGCCAAGGACGCCGGCCTGCCCCTGCCGGGGGGCGCGTACTGCATCAGCCCCTGGACCGACCTTTCCACCTGGAGGAAGTCTCCGAGCTGCGTGTACAAGGGCGTGCCCCGCCGGGTGGACTACTACCTGCGGTACGTGGGCCGGATGTACACCCGCGGCGCGGATCCCTCCCACCCCTACGTGAGCCCCGTGTTCGGAGACTACCGGGGCATCCCCCCCCTTCTTATCCAGGCGGCCGAGGGCGAAGTCCTGGCCAAGGACGCCGCCCGGGTGGCGGAAAAGGCCCGCGAGGCCGGGGTGGACGTCACCTTGAACCTGTATCCTGGAAATGTCCACGTGCTTCCCGCCCTGGCGGGAAGGTCCGAGGAGGCAAGGGCCCTGCTCAAGGAAGCCAGGGAGTTTTTCCTCCGTCGCCTGGAAGGCGGATAGCCCGGATTATTCACGAGTTCGATTCGCGCGAGAGCAAGGAAGGAGGAGGGAAGCTGTGCTTTTGTACCGCGACCCCCTCCTGACGCAGCTATCGCGTGAATCGGGCTCGCCGGAAGGGTGAAAAATTTCACCGATGTCAGCATTCCTCAAAGAAACAGCGTGTATTTTTCAA
>JAFDHW010000361.1 GCA_019308705.1 Deltaproteobacteria bacterium | reverse complement strand
CGAACGCCTGCGCCAGAAGATCGCCCGCCTGCTCCTTGGGGACAAGGGCCATGCCAGGGAAGACGTCCACGCCCGCGTTCCCGTCGTTGCCCGGGCCGGGGACAAGGTGTTTCCCGTTGCCGTGGATTTCGTGGTGCACGCAAAGGGCAGGCCGGCCATGGTGGTGCGTTTCGGGCCGGGCTCCCTGGTTACGCGCCACCGCCCGGCCCTGGCCGCCGCCCGGCTGGCCCACCGCGAACAGGTCCCCGTGGTGGTGGTCACCAACGGCCGCGACGCGGACGTGCTGCGGGGGGACACGGGAAAGGTTTACGGCCAGGGGCTTGCCGCCATTCCTTCCAGGGAGGAACTGGCCGCCATGGCGGAGCGATGGCCCTATCCCGCCCTGGACGAAAAGCGGCTGGAGAAGGAAGCCCGCATCCTCCACGCTTTCGAGGCGGTGGGGGCCTGCGGCTGCGACTCCTGAACCCCGAAGGCGAAACATGCTCAAGGGCAAAAAGGTCATCGTGGTCATGCCCGCGTACAACGCGGAAAAGACCCTCGCCCGCACCCACGCCGAGGTGCTGGCCCAGGAGGTGGTGGACGAGGTGGTGGTGGTGGACGACGCCTCCACGGACAACACCGCCGCGGTGGCCCGCACCCTTCCCAAGACCACCCTGCGCGTGCACGGCGAAAACCGTGGATACGGCGCCAATCAGAAGACCTGCTATCGCGCGGCCCTGGATCGTGGCGGGGACGTGGTGGTCATGGTGCACGCGGACTACCAATACTCCCCGGCCCTCATCGGCGCCATGGCCTCCATGGTGGCCGACGGGGGCTTCGCCTGCGTGCTGGGTTCGCGGGTTCTCGGAGGCGGGGCGCTTTCCAGCGGCATGCCCTTGTGGAAATACGCGGCAAACCGCGGGCTCACCCTTGTGCAGAACCTGGCCACAGGGGCCCGGCTTTCCGAATACCACACGGGGTACCGGGCCTTTTCCCGCGAGCTCCTTCTGGACCTGCCCCTTTCCTCCTACTCGGACGGGTTCGCCTTCGACGCCCAGATGCTGGCCCACGCCCTGTGGAAGGGCTACGCCGTGGGCGAGGTCCCCTGCCCGGCCCGCTACCACCCCGACGCCTCGGTCATCGGGCTTGGGCCCAGCATCCTCTATGGCCTGGCCTGCCTGCGGATTTGCGCCCGTTTTTACTTGGCCCGCAAGGGCCTGACAGGCTTTTCCGTGTAGCTTCCCGGGAGGATGCGCACCAAAACGGGCAAAAATGGGGAGCCTACCCCATGGACGGCCGGCCCCGCCCGGTGATACCACTACTACACCACGGGTCCCGGTGACACGGCATCTTGCCCTGATTTCCGGGCAAGCCCATACGGTATCCGATCTTTTGTTGAAAGGTTGAAAGGCGGAAAGATGAAGGACGAAAACGCGCCGCAGCCCGCGGACGCACAGGCAGGCCTTGAACAGGAGCTTTTGGAGGTTCGCGCCCGGCTGTCCGAATTGCAGATGCTCTTTGACGAGGCGCCGGAGGCCATTTTCGTGCTCCAGGGCGGAGACGTGAAGCTCCACAACAAGAAGACCCGGGAGGTGCTGGGCTACGAAGAGGAGGAGCTAAAAGGCCTGCCGTTTTACCATCACATCCACCCGGACGACCGGGAGATGGTCCTGGAGCGGTACATCAAGCGGCAAACGGGAAAAGGCTTTCCCTATCCCTACCGCATCCGGATACTCAAGAAGAACGGGGACCAGGTCGAGGGCAGCCTGAGCGCGGCGCGCATCGAATGGCGCGGGGAGCCGGCGGTGCTTTGCGTGGTCAGGGACCACACCCGCCAGGCCAAGGCCGAGGCCCTGTGGCGGCCTTTTCCCTCCAAGGGGCCGGGCAGCAGCCTGCCGCCGCTGTGACCGCCGGTTCAAATCCCCTTGCATTCCAAGTGGTTGAATGCCCGGCCCCAAGGCAGCCGGACCTTTTGAACGTTGACATTCACCAGGATTGGTGACATTTTATTTATCTGTATTATTGGGTTTCCGAGGAGGAAACGAGCCAGCAACGTTACGGAGAGCAGGGCCCATGGCCGAAGCCCAGAAGGCGAAAAAACCCCCGGCCACCACGGGGAAGAAGAAAAAGAAAACCGGCGACGCGTCTCCAGCCGCCTCCTCCAGCAGGTACCTTGCGCGTTACGACCCGCTCCAGCGCTACCTGGCGGAAATCAGCAGGTATCCCCTGCTCACCCGCGAGGAGGAGCGGGAACTGGCCATCCAGTACCGTGAGGAAGGCGACACCCAGGCCGCACTGAAGCTGGTGACGGCCAACTTGCGCTTGGTGGTGAAGATCGCCCTGGAGTTCCAGCGGGTGTGGATGCAAAACCTCCTGGACCTCATCCAGGAGGGCAACATCGGGCTCATGCAGGCGGCCAAGAAGTTCGATCCCTACAAGAACGTGAAATTTTCCTACTACGCGTCCTTCTGGATCAAGGCATACATCTTAAAGTTCATCATGGACAACTGGCGCCTGGTGAAGATCGGCACCACCCAGGCCCAGCGCAAACTGTTTTTCAAGCTGAAAAAGGAAAAGCAACGGCTCCTGGAGCAGGGGTTCGAGCCCCAGCCCAAGCTGTTGTCCGAAAAACTGGGGGTTTCCGAGCGCGACATCGTGGACATGGACCAGCGGCTGGATGCCTGGGATCTTTCCCTGGACGCGCCGGTGAAGGAGGATTCGGACTCCGAACGCATCGAGTTTCTGAGCACTCCCTCGGAGTCCGCCGAGGACCAGGTGGCCCGCAAGGAGATGGAACAAATCCTGCGGGAAAAGATCCAGGACTTCCGCAAGGGCCTGAAGCAGCGCGAACTGGAGATCTTCGATCAGCGGGTCTATTCCAATTCTCCGGTGACCCTGCAGCAGATCGGCGACCGCCACGGCATATCCCGGGAAAGGGTCCGCCAGGTGGAAAACGCCGTGATCAAAAAACTCAAGAACTACCTGGAAAAGGAAATCCCGGACTTTGCGACCTTCCAGGGAGGTTTTGAGGGCCGCGAAACCTCTTGATCACGGTCCCCCCCTGCCCCTCCCGCCGGGGACGTTTCGCGGAAAACGGATTCCGCGCCCCCCTCTTTGGGCAAATCGAG
>JAFDHW010000360.1 GCA_019308705.1 Deltaproteobacteria bacterium | reverse complement strand
ATTCCTCCAATAATCAGACCGTCTTTGGCGCAAGACCCGAAAAACAGCTCCAACGGATTGAAAATAAAGAAAAATTCGATCTCGGGCAAAATTGCTCATGAATAATCCGGGCTAGGAAGGCATCTCGAAAATCGCCTGGCGGCCCATGAGACGGTGTTGCAGACCTCCGCAAAACGCCCGCATACTACCGTATGCCGCGCTTTTCGCCGGCTCGCGCCTTGTCCTGAACCACCATTCCTGTTTTTGCGATGGCTTCTATTGCTCCTGTTTCCCCACGAGACGTTGGAAGGCGGGGCTGGATGAAACCGCTTCCAGGTCCGGGTCCTCCCGGGCCCAGTCCGCGGCTTCGGGGTTTAATCCTACAGCTTTTTCAAGATATTGCAGGGCAAGCGTGTTGTCGCCCTTTTTCGCATACAGGCAGGCCATGTTGTACACCGGGTCCGCGTAGGCGGGGGAAACCGCCATGGCCCGAGAAAAGGACTGCCCGGCTACGTCGTACTGCCCCTGGGAAAGCTGGATCACCCCCAGGTTGTTGGCGCTGGGGGCGTGCTGCCCGCCGGATACGTTCAGAGCCTGGGTGTAGAGTTGGGCAGCCCGGGAAAGGTCGCCGGAAAGCTGGGCCTGGCGGCCTTTCTGGTAGAGGTCCGTGACCATGCCCTTGCGCTCGGCCGGGGAGAAGGGGTAGGGCCGCGCCTGGGGCCACCCGCCGGGGCGGGCCTGGCCCGCCGGGGCCGGAGCCTGTGCGCGGGCTTGTTTCTTGAGGGCGGAAAGCGGCTGCCCGGCCGCCGGTGCGGCGGGGGAGGCTGTCGTCTGCGGAGGCTGTTTCGGCACGGCCGGGGGGGGCGGCACGGCGGAGGCCGCGGACGCCTCTTTCGGCGGTTGCGTGGTCCCGGCCACGGCCGCCACGGCGGCCCGGGACGGGACGTCCTCGCCCACCAAGGCTTTTGCGCCCAGCCACGCGCCCGCTACCAGCACCGCCGCGGCCGCAGCGGCCGCGGCCAGGCGGCGGCGCCGTCGGCTGCCAAACGGCTTTTCCGAAACCATGCCGGGCAGGGCATTGCCCTTTTTGGCCTCCCTCTGGGCCTGGGCCCTGCGCAGGGCGTCCTGGATGGCGCTCATGACCGGTCCTCCCCATCCTGGGTCCTGGGCGGTTCGCTGGTGGACAGCTGGTACAAGAGGCCCGCGGTGAGCCGGCCCACCCGGCCGTCCGCGGCCAGGCCGAAGTCCTTCTGGAGCGCGGCCACGGCCGAAACGGTTTCCGGGCCATAGATGCCGTCGGGCAGAAGCGGATACCCGGCATTATACAGGGTGTTCTGGATCCAGTACACCTCCGGCCCCCGGGAGCCGGGGCCCCACCGCCTGTTGGAGAGCCTCCGGGGAACCAGCCATACCACTTCGCCGTTCCACAGGGAAACCAGGCTGGAAGGGGAATAGTGCTCGCCGGTGTCCGCGGTGAACCCATCGGCGGTCGGGGTCAGCACCTTGGCGCACCCGCCTGGCTCCCCGCACGCAAGCGACACCCTAAAGGGCCGGGTGAACCGCGCCGCACGCTGGGGGTCCGTGTAGAAGGAGAAGATCACCGGTTCGGGGTCCCCGGCGTTTTCCATGGACCGGTACAGGGAAAACAGCCGGGCCAGGGCCGAGGGCGGCTCGGGCTCGGGCGGCCCGGTGTCCGGGGTCATGTCCGGGGCCGCCGGGCGGGCGGAAAACGGCTCCGCCGCAAGGGGTTGCCGGGCGGCGGCCTGGGGTTGAGGGTCGGGCTTTGCCGGGAGGATGAAGCCCCGCACCTGGGAGGGGCCGTGGGCCCGGGCCTCTACGGGCGCCTGGGAAGACGGGGAAGGGGGTGCGGGGTTTTGCGTGAACAGGAACATGGCCCCCGCCGCGGCGGCCGCGGCAAAGGCCCCGGAGGCCAGGGCCGCTTTCCACGCGGGCCAGCCGCGGGCGGCCTTTTCCGGCACCGTGCCTGCGACCTCGCGGGCGGCCCTTTTCACGTCCTTGGCCGTCACCCGTCCCCGGTTCTGTCCGTAGGCGGCCAACAGCGCCCGGTCGCACACCGCGTTGATGCGCCTGGGCACGCCGCCGGTGCGGTCATACAGCACGGCCCAGGCGTTCCTGGCAAAAGGCGGCTTGGCCCGGCAGCCGGCGCGCATGAGCCGGTGCTGCACGTAGGCCTTGGTGTCCTCCTCGTCCAGGGGCCCCAGGTGGAACCGCACCACCACGCGGTCGGAAAGCTGCTTCATGCCGTCCATGGCCAGGATGGCGGACAGCTCCGGCTGGCCCACCAGCACGATCTGCAAAAGCTTGTCCGTTTCCGTCTCCAGGTTGGACAGGATGCGCACCTGCTCCAGGAGGTCCCGGGAGAGGTTCTGGGCCTCGTCCAGCAAAAGGACCGCGTTTCCCCCCTGGGCGTAGGTGGAAAGCAAAAATTCGTTGATGGCGGAAAGCTGGGCCTTGCGATTGTTCCCGTGCGCGGAGATGCCGAACTCCTCGGCGATGGCGGGCAGAAGGTCCTCCTCGGACAGGAAGGGATTCAGCAAAAGGGCCGTCTTGGTGGAGGAGTCCAGTTCGGCGAGCAGGGCGCGCAAAAGCGTGGTCTTGCCCGTGCCCACGTCGCCGGTGATGAGGATGAAGCCCTTTCTTTCCGTGATGCCGTAGATCAGATGGTTCAACGCCTCCCGGTGCCCCCGGGAAAGATACAGGTACCGGGGGTCGGGCGTGGGGCGGAAGGGATTTTCGGAAAGCCCGAAATGTTCGTAGTACATTGGCGGCCTTTCTTCCCGCCGCCCCTCCTCCGGTTACTCGAAGGAGTAGCGGATGCTCGTCGGTTTCCCGCCCCGCTTGATGCGCAGGGTCACCTCGGGCGAGTCCTTCAGGCTCCTGTACAGGGAGAGCACGTCTTCCACGGTGGAAATGTTCCGGTCGTTGACCCCTTGGATGATGTCGCCGTCCACCAGGCCCATGCGGGCGAAGATGGAGCCGGGCCGGATGCGGGAGAGGGCCAGCCCGTCGGGCTTGCCCTGGTCAAAGGCGGGGCGGACGCGCACCTGGGTCATGAGCTGGTTGATGTTCCTCAGGTTCTTCTGGATCTCCTTGCGGGATACGGCGATGTTCTGG
>JAFDHW010000012.1 GCA_019308705.1 Deltaproteobacteria bacterium | reverse complement strand
GGGGAAAACCCGGTGGGCAGCCGGACTGCGAGGGTTTTCAGGAAAAACGTACCATTCCCGCCCGGGCGAGTCAACGAGGGCGGAAAAAAGGGAACGGGCCGGATCCGGCGACCGGTTATTCAGGGATGTAGGTGGCCGAGGCGTTTTCCGATTCCCAGGCCGTGACGCTGGTGACGCGGACGCCCTTGTCCACCGGAAGGAGCGCGGCCAGGCGGTCCGCGATGTACCGGGCGATGTTCTCCGAGGAAGGGGGTTTTTTGGAAAAGGCGGAAAGCTCGTTCAAAAACTTGTGGTCCAGGTCGTCCATGACCGCGGCCACGTGCTTTTTGAGCACGCCGAAGTCCAGAAGCACGCCGGCTTCGTCCAGGGCGGGGCCCGCCACGCGGACCTCCACCCTCCAGTTGTGGCCGTGGAGGTTTTCGCACTTCTCCCCCACCATGGCCAACTGGTGGGCGGCGGCGAAATGCGTCTTCACGCAAAGCTCGTACATGGGGCTACCCGTTTTCCTTGGAGTCGTGGTCCCCGGCGTCCTTGCGCCTGCCGTCACCGCCCTTGAAGAAGCTTTTCACCTTGTTGGAGAACTTGGATTTCTCCAGCCGGGCGAACTCCCGTAAAAGCTCCTCCTGCTTCTTGGACAGGCCGGTGGGGGTCTTCACCAGCACCTGGACGAGCTGGTCCCCCCGGCCGCGGCCCTTAAGCGACGGGATGCCCTCCCCGCGGAGGGTGTACACGTCCCCGGGCTGGGTGCCTTTCTTGATCTTCAAGGTGGTCTCGCCGGAAAGGGTGGGCACGGTGATCTCGTCGCCCAGGGCGGCCTGGACAAAGGAAACGGGGATCTGGCACACCACGTTGTCGCCGTCGCGTAGGAAAAAATCGTGGGCCTTGACCTGGATGAACACGTACAGATCGCCCGGCGGGCCGCCGTTTACGCCGCCCTCGCCCTCGCCGGTGAGCCGCAGGCGGCTGCCGTTGTCCACGCCCGGGGGAATGCGCACGGCGACGGTTTTCTTGACGGACAGAAGCCCCGTGCCCCGGCAGTCCGGGCAGGGGTCGGAGATGGTCGTTCCCGCGCCCCGGCAGTAGGGGCAGGTGGTGCGCATGGTGAAAAAGCCCTCGGTGCGGGCGATCTGCCCCGTGCCGCCGCAGTAGCGGCAGGCCTCGGGATGGGTCCCCGGCGCGCAGCCGGAGCCCCCGCAGGTTTTACAGGTCTCCCGCTTGGTGACCTCGATCTCCCGTTCCGTGCCGAAGGCGGCCTCGACGAACTCCAGGGTCAGGTCGTAGCGCAGGTCCGCCCCGCGTTGCACCCGCGTGCCGCCCCGGCTCCTCCGGCGGCCGCCGAACCCGAAGAACTCCTCGAAGATGTCGCCGAAGGAAGAGAAGATGTCCTCGAACCCGGAGAAGCCCGAGAAGCCCGCCCCGGAAAGGCCCTCGTGGCCGTGGGCGTCGTAGATGCGGCGTTTTTCCGGGTCCCTCAGCACCTCGTAGGCCTCGGCGCATTCCTTGAACTTTTCCTCGGCCTCGGGGTCGTCGGGGTTCCGGTCCGGGTGGTACCTGAGCGCCAGCTTGCGGTAGGCGGCCTTGATCTCCGCCTCCGTGGCCGTGCGTTCCACACCCAGGATTTCGTAATAGCAGCGTTTGGTGGCCATGACTCCATCAAAAGGGCCGGGGCTTCCGGCCGTGACGCTTTGCATTGTTGCGGGCGGAAAAATTTGGGGCGTGCCCGCGGGTTGCGGGCGCTGCCAAAGGCGAAACTAACACAGTTCGGCTTCTTGTCAATCCGCACGACAGGCCGGGGGCTTGGCCGGGAACGCGGGGGGCGCGGATTCGGAAAGCCCCAGCCTGGCATAGACCCTGCGGCGGGAGGCGTAGGCCGCGGCCAGCACCCCGGGGCGGTCCACGTAGTCGAACACCACGGCCCCGCCCTTGCCCTCGGCAATGCGCAGGATGCGGCCCACCACCTGGAGCACCCGGCCGGAAAACTTCATGGGCGTGGCCAGAAAAAGCGCGCACAGCCCCGGGCAGTCGAACCCCTCGCCCACCAACTGCAAGGTGGCCACCAGAACATCCAGCTCGCCGGAGTCGGCCTTTTCGATGGCCCTTCTCCTGGCCGGGCCGGGGGTGTCGCCGGTGAGGACGTCCGTGCGAGGGCAGGCGGCCCGGATGCGGGCGGCAAGCTCGCGGCAGTGGCTCTTGCGCTCGGAAACCACCAGGGCCGGGCCCCGGCCCTGTTCCACCCACGCCGCCACGTCCGCCGCGATGACGCTGTTTCTTGCGTCATCCGCACACAGGGCGGTCATCATCTGCCCGTAGTCTTCGCGGAAGGGGTAGTCAAAGGCGGTGCGCCGGACGCACACCCGCGCCCCCAGGATGCTCCCGTCCCGCTGGAGCTGTACGGGCTTCACCTCGATGACCCGGGGTCCCACGAAGCAGTGGATGAGCGGGGTGAGCCCGTCGCGGCGGAAGGGGGTGGCGGAAAGGCCCAGCATGTACCGGCAGTCGAACCCGGACACCGCGTGGGTGAAGGTGCGTGCGGGCACGTGATGGCACTCGTCCACCACCAGGTGGCCGGTTTTCGGGGCGATCTGTTTGGTGCGGGAATACAGGGAGTGGATCAGCGCCACGGTGAGCCGGTCCCCCACCCGGTTTTGGCCGTCGCCCACCCGGCCCACCTCCTCCGGGTCCATGCCCAAAAAGGCGGCGGCCCGGTCGATCCACTGGTACATGAGTTCCTTGGTGTGCACCACCACGCAGGCGGGCTGGCCCCGGGCGGCGATGACGGCAAGCGCCACCACGGTCTTTCCCGCGCCCGTGGGAAGCGCCATGACCCCGAACCGGCGCGAAAGCGCCGCCTCGGCGGCTTTTTCTTGGTGAGGCATAAGCGTCCCGGCAAAGGAGAACGGCGTCTCCGGGCACCGGCGGGTCTTGTCCGCCACCACGTGGTCCACCCCGTGGCGGGAAAGCACCTCCAGCACCCGGGAGGCCGCGCCCCGGGGCATGGACATGCCGTTCTTGGTAGTTCGGCAGAAGACGAGCCTTCGCTTCAAGTGCCGGCTGTAGCGGCCGAAGCGTCTGGCGGCCACCCAGGCGGGATTGTCCACGGTGAACATGCGGCGGATCTCCGCCTCGGCCGCCTCCGGGAGGGGCCCTTCCACCATCATCCGCCTGTGCACCGTCACCAGGACCTTTTCCATGGCCACCTTGATTCTTTGCCCGGGCGGCGGTATTTTTCAACAGTCGCGGGCGCAGACCCGTCCGCCCCCCCGCAACCCTAACGGGAGAAACTCCATGAGAACCGTCCTTGCCGTTATCGCCGTCCTGCTCATCGTGGTTCCACCCGCGCCCGCCATGGAAATAAGCGGGATAGAGCTTGCCCCCACCTTCACCGTGGACGATACCCAACTGGTGCTGAACGGCGCAGGCCTGCGCGAGAAGCTCTGGGTGGATGTCTACGTGGGCGCGCTGTACCTCCCGGAAAAGATGGACTCCGGGGAGAAGATCCTGGCCGCGGACGAGCCCATGGTCATGCGCATGCACTTTGTCCGCGCCGGGGTGTCGCCCGAGCAACTCCAGGACTCCTGGCGGGAGAGCCTGGGCCAGACCGTGGACCCTCAGAAGATGAAGGATCTGGAGGACAATATCCAGGCCTTCATCCGCGCCTTTGACACCGAGACGGAAAAGGGCACGGTCTACGACATCGTCTACCTGCCGGAACAGGGCCTTTCCGTGCGCGTAAACGGCGAGCAGAAGGCCGTGGTCGGCGGCCTGGAGATGAAAAAGGCCGTGTTCGGCGTGTGGCTGGGCGATCCCCCGGCAAAGGGCCTGCGCAAGATGAAGGACCCTCTGCTGGGTGAAAAATAGCCCGTCAGCGGGCGGTCCGTCCGTCCTCCCCCTGGGGCGCGGGAGGTTCTTCCGCCCGGCGCTTCACGCTCTGGACTCCCACCAGGGCGGAGCCCACGTTCACCCCGTGCGCGATGATGGGGTGGTTCTTGATGAGCCAGCGGACGATCCAGTTGGTGTCGGTGACGTCCGTGTAAAAATCGTAGAGCAGGATGGTCCGCCCGGGATCCGGGGAAAGGAGTTCCCACCGCCAGCCCCCGGTCTTTAGCGGGCCGTGGTCGTTTTCCAGCCAGATGTCGATCTTCTCCGGTTCGGAAAACCGGTTGTGCACGGTGAAGTCGATGTTGGGGCCGGGCACCTCCAGGGAGAAGTACACCACCGCGTCCCCGTTGTCCTCCTGTTGCTTCAGCTCGGACTTGGCCACCGTGGGCATGTAGTCCTCGTAGGCGGAAAAATCGCACAACAGGTCCCAAACCTTTTGCCTGGGCGCGTTCACCAGGGCCATGGCGGTCACCTGTTTCAGTCTCCCGTCCTCGTGGGAGGCCACCAGGCAGAGCTCGCCCTCCTCCAGCAGGGGCAAAAGCGCCTCCATGTCCAGCCGGTCGCCCATGATCTCGGGCACCACGTAGGTGGGCTCGGCCAAGGCCGCCGGGCACGCGGCCGAAAAAACGGCCAGGGCCAGGGCAAGCAGGGTCCTTGTCGCCATCGTTCCTCCCGGTTTGTCGAAGGGAAGGCAGCCGGAATCTTCTTCATTATAACAGAGGACCCCGGCTTGCCAAAGGGCTTCGATTGCATAGCGGGCTGGTTTGATCTATGTAATATCGCCAGGAAAAGGGCCAACCCGAAACCAGGAGGCGACCATGGGCCTTGGCAGGATGCTGGAGCTGAAGAGGCGGTTCGCGGAGGGGGAGACCCCGGACATCAACAGCATAAAGGGCCGCTACGCCGTGAGGCTGGTCACGGGGCTCCTGCCGGACATCCGGTTCTTCGGCCACAGCAAGTTCTTTCCCCCGGACGTGACCGCCACCGGCGGCGGGTACAACGAATTCTTGGGCCACGTGCGCCTGGGGAACTTCCGCCTGGAGCAGCAGAGGTCCATCCTCCCGGACCAGGAGAAGGTGGCGCTCATCAACTACGACCGCCCGGGAAACCCCCTGCCCCTGAAGATCCTCAAAGACGAGCTGAAGGAGGTGGGCCGGGACAACTATCTGGGCCGGGGCGTGTTCAAGCTTGGGCCGGTGAAGTTCAAGGCCTTCTATTTCACCCTGGAGAAGCTGAACGACTGACCGGGCCGCCCGAAAACGCGACCCGCGGCATTGCGCCGCGCGTTCCGGCCTCGGCGTGCGAAACTTGCAGCCTCCGCCGGAAAGGCTCGCACGCCTTGCGGCGCATCGGTGTTGAACAGCCTGGAGCCGGTCCGCGGACAAACCGTGTGAATGCCCCGGGCCGGTTGCTCCTCTTTTCCATCCCTTCGATTTGGGACGTCAAGCCCCGCCGGAGCGGCGCATGGCATCGGCAGCGCCAAACCTGACCGTGATCACCGGGAACCGGGCCGACGCCCTGGCCCGGGAGATGGCCCGGGTGCTTGCGGACTCCCCGGCCCCGCCCCTTTGCCTGGAGACCGTGGCCGTGGAGAGCCCCGGGGCGGCCCGGTGGCTCTCTTTGACGTTGGCGGACATCTCCGGGTCTGCATCGGGCCTGGAGGTAATGCAGCCCAACGCCCTTTTGCGCGAGCTGTTTTCCGCCGTGGTCCCCGGCGCGGGGGAGGACAACCCCTTCGAGCCCGAGGCCTTGGCCTGGCGAGTGCTAGGCCTTCTGCCCTCCTGCGCGTCCCTGCCGGAGTTTTCCCCGGTGGCGGGTTACCTGGCCGACGACCCCGGCGGCCGCAAGCTGTGGGGCCTGTCCGTGCGCATCGCCCAGGTGTTCGACCGCTACGCCCTGTTCAGACCCCGGATGGTGCTCTCCTGGGAGCGGGGCGAGGGCGAAGGCTGGCAGGCGGAGCTTTTCCGCCGCCTGTGCGCCGAAGCCCCGGGCCTGCACCGGGCCGCGCTGCTCAAGCGGCTGGAGCACGCCGTGGAGCAGGGGGACCACCAGGGCCTTGCGGCCCGCTTCTACCGCATCCACGCCTTCGGGTTCGGGGCGCTTCCCCCTTTCCATTTGCGGGCCCTTTCCGCCGCCTCGGCCGCCGTGCCCGTCATCGTGTACCACTTGAACCCCTGCCGCCACTATTGGGCGGACGTGACCCCGGAAAAGCGCATCGTGCGCCTTTCCCACAAGGCGGGCCGCCCGGCCGAAGACCTGCACCTGGGGCAGGGAAACCCGCTTTTGGCCTCGCTGGGCCAAGCGGGGCGGGACTTCTTCTCCGCCCTGGCGGCCCGGGAACTGGTGGATTTCGACTCCGGCGCATGGACCGTGCCGGAGGGGGATACCGTGCTTTCCCGGGTCCAGGCGGACGTGCTGAACCTGGAGGACCCCACCGGCTCGCCCCGGCCCATGGACCCGACCGACCGGTCGCTTACCATCCACGCCTGCCACAGCCCCCTGCGGGAGATGGAGGTGCTCTACGACCGCATCCTGGAAGTGCTCCGGGACAACCCGGACCTGGGCCCCCAGGACGTGCTGGTGCTGCTGCCGGACATAGACGCCTACGCCCCGGCCGTGCAGGCCGTGTTCGGGGTGTCCGAGGAGGGCCGGCCGCGCCTGCCCTTTTCCATTGCCGGGGCGGGCGCGGACCCCGGGCCGGCCCAGGCCCTGTGGGCGCTTTTGTCCGTATGCCGGGGCCGGTTTTCCGCTTCATCGGTGGCGGACCTTTTGCGCCACCCCTCCCTGGGCGAGCGCTTCGGGGTGTCCGAAACCGACTTTTCCACCCTGTTTGCGTGGATCAGGGACGCGGGCATCTGCTGGGGCGTGGACGAGGAGTTCAAGGATGGCCTGGGCCTGCCCCCCACCCGGGAGCACACCTGGCGCGCGGGGGAGGACCGGCTGCTGTTGGGCTACGCCATGAAGGATTCCCGCGAGCCGGTGCACGGCGTGCTGCCCGCGGCGGTGGACGCCCAGCAGGGCGAGCTTTTGGGACGGTTTCTGGTTTTCGCGGAAAAGGTCTTTTCCCTGGCGCAAAACGTGCGCCGGGACCACACCCCCGGCCAATGGGCAAAGTTGTTGTTCCAGGTCCTGGAGGACTTCTTTCCCCCAAGGGGGGAGAACGCGCCGGACCGCGACCTGGTGGGGGCGGTTTCCGCGCTTTCCCGGGCCGCGGAAAGGTGGGGTGCGGAGGTTCCCCTTTCCCTGGCCCCGATCCAGGAGTTTTTGGCCGGGCAGATGTCCGGCAGCCGCGCAGGACGGGGGTTTCTCTCCTCGGGCGTCACCTTCGCCTCGCTCAGCCAGGGCCGCGGCCTGCCCTTTCCCGCCATCTTCCTGGCGGGCATGAACGAGGGCGAGTTCCCCTCCACGTCCCGGCCGCCGGGTTTCGATCTCATGGCCGGGGATTTCCGCCCAGGCGACCGGGACCGGCGCATGGAGGACCGCTACCTGTTTCTGGAGACCCTGCTTTCCGCGAAACGGGTGCTGACCATAAGCTACGTGGGCGTGGACCCTTTGGACAACTCGCCGGTGCCGCCCTCGGCCGTGGTGAGCGAGCTTTTGGACTATTTGCGGGAGTCCTTTGTCCCCCCGGAAAAGGACAGGGACCCCTTCCTGGTCACCCATCGACTCCACGGGTTCGCGCCGGAATACTTTTCCGGGGACAACCCCGGGATGGCGTGTTTTTCCCCGGAATTGCTGGCCGCGGCCAGGGCGAGGTCCGGCGAGGCGCCGGAGCACCCCTGGGCCCGCCCCCTGCCGCCGCCGGAGGAGTCCTGGTACGCCCTGGACGTGGTCCGGCTGTGCCGGTTTTTCGAGAACCCGGCGGAGTTCCTGGCCCAACGCCGCCTGAAGGTGGTGTTCGCCAAGCCGGAAGAGAGCCTGCCCGACGCCGAACCCTTTGCCCTGGGGGGCCTGGACGGATACCGGCTCCACGAGCACCTGGCCGGGCGGTGCCTCGCGACGGGCGCGGACCCCGCGGACCTGTACGGCGCGTGCCGGGCCGGGGGATTTTTGCCCCACGGCCAGGTGGGGGCCGCGGCTTTTGACCGCGCGGTCCGGCAGGTGGCGCCCTTCCTGGAAAGGGTGCGGGCCGCCACGCGGGAACAGCCCCGCACCGTATCCGCGGACCTTGGTCTTGGCCCCTTCCGCCTGCACGGCGGCCTGGGGACGGTGATGGGCCCGCGCCAGGTGCTTTACCGCCCTGCAAAGGAGCCCAAGGCCAAGGACCTCATCCGCTGCTGGGTGCGGCACCTGGCCCTGTGCGCCGCCGGCGAGACGGTCCACACCCTGTTCCTTTCCCTCACCCGGGACGTGCAATTCGCCCCGCTTTCCGCCGAAGACGCCGGGGAAGAGCTGGCCGCGTTGCTTTCGTTGTACGAACAGGGCCTATGTTCGCCCCTGCCCTTCTTTCCCCGGTCTTCCTTGGCCTTTGCGAAAAAGGTGCACAAGGAGGAATCCGAAGCAGCCGCATTCTCTGCGGCCCGGAAGGCTTGGGACGGCGGGGAAGGCGAGGACCCTTATTTTTCCTGGTGCTTCGGGTCGGACCCCCTGGACGGGGCCTTTGCGGAGGCAAGCTGCCGGGTGTTTCTGCCCATGCTGGCCGCGCAAACCGAACCGGAGGCGCCATGAGCGGGACCTCCCTGCCGCTGGACCCCTTGTCCGTGCCCCTCGATGGCAAAAACCTGGTGGAGGCTTCCGCCGGGACGGGCAAGACCCACGCCTTGACCAGCCTGTATCTGCGACTGGTGGCGGAAAGAGGGTTTGCGCCCGAACAGATCCTGGTGGTGACCTTCACCAAGGCGGCCACCCGGGAGCTTTCCGGCCGCATCCGCGAAAGGCTGCGCCAGGCCTCCCTGGCCTACCAGGGCCGGGGCGGGCCGGACGCGTTCCTTTCCGGCCTGGTCGCGCAGGCCCCCCGGGGCGCGGATCACGTGAGCTCCGCGCTCAGGAACTTCGACCAGGCCGCGGTGTTCACCATCCACTCCTTCTGCCAGGGCGTGCTCACGGACCACGCCTTTGAAAGCGGCATGCCCTACGGCGTGGAACTGACCCCCGACCCCGCGGACGTGCTTTCCGAGGCGGCCAGGGATTATTTCCGCCGGACCCTGTACCATGCGCCCCTGTCCCTGGCCGCGTCGGTGAGCGGGCCGGAGCGGTTTTTTTGCCTGGCGCGGCTTTTGGAGCGGCACCCGGGCGTGCGCGTGCCGGGGCCGAAGGAGGAGCCGGACCTGGAGGCCGCCCAGGATGCTTTCTTCGAAGCCCTGGACCGGGTGCGGGCCCTGTGGGGGCCAAGCCGGGAGGAGGTCTACGGGCTGCTTTCCTCCGCCAAGCTCAACGGCAATCAGTACGGCACGGAGGGCAAAAAGCGGGCCGGCAAGCTGGAGCTGTTTTTCGCGGGCATGGACGAGTACCTGGGGGGAGCGGACCCGGTCGGCGGCTTGTTCGAGAAATTCAAGTACTTCACACCGGAGACGCTGGCCGCGGCCACCCGGAAGGACGCCCGGACGCCCGTCCACCCCCTGTTCAACGCCTGCGGGGAACTGGCCGCCGCTGCGGCAAACCTCCAGGCCCAACTTTCCCTGGCCCGGGCCAAGCTGGACGCGGAATTCTTTTCCTTTGCAAGGGAGCGGCTTTCCGCCTGGAAAAAGGCCGAGGGCAAGATGTTTTTCTCCGACCTGGTGCAGGTTTTGGCCGACGCGCTTTGCGCCGAGGGCGGCAAGGCCCTGGCCGAGGCCGCGGGCCGGCGGTACCAGGCGGCCTTGGTCGATGAGTTCCAGGACACGGACCCGGCCCAGTGGACCGTGATCTCCTCCCTGTTCGCGGACAAGCCCCTGTTTCTGATCGGAGACCCCAAGCAGGCCATCTACGGGTTTCGGGGCGCGGACCTGTTTTCCTACCTGGACGCGGCCCGCTCCGCGCAAACATGGTGGACCCTGGGCCAAAACTGGCGGTCGGACCCCGGGCTCATCCAGGCGGTGAACACGGTGTTCGCCGGGAAGGCGCGTCCCTTTGTCCTGGGCGACATCCGGTTCGAACAGGCCGCGCCCGCGCCCCGGGAGGACCGGAAACCGCTGTTGGTGGACGGCGAGGAACCACCCCCCCTCTGTATCTGGAGGCTTGAGCCCGGCCCCGGGCAAAAGGCCCTGAACAAGGACGCCGCCCGGCGGGCCTGCAGCCGGGCCGCGGCCGCGGAAACCGCCCGCCTGGTGGACGCCGCCCGCCGGGGCCGCGCTTTTTTGGGGGACCGGCCCCTGGAGGAGGGCGACCTGGCCATCCTGGTGCGCACCAACACCGAGGCCCTGCTGGTGCAGGAGGCCCTGCGCCGGGCGGGCATCCACGCGGTGCTGCGCTCCACCGCCGGGCTGTTCGAATCCCAGGAGGCCAACGACGTGCTCCACGTGCTCCGGGCCGTGGCCCGGCCGGGCCCCGCCTCGGTGCGCACCGCCCTGGCCACCCCGCTGTTCGGGTGGACGGCGGCCAAGATCCTGTCCCTGGACCAGGACGAGGCCCTGTGGGAGGAACAGGTTTCCGCCTTCCGCCAATGGCTTTCGCTGTGGGTGTCCGCCGGGTTCTGCCGCATGTTCCGCGCCCTGCTGGCCGAGGCCGGGGTCCGCGCACGGCTGATCGCCCACCCGGACGGCGAGCGCCGGGTCACCAACGTGCTGCATTTGTGCGACGTGCTGGCCGAAGCCGAGGCCGAAGGGGGCCGGGGTCCTTCCGCCCTGTGCGAGTGGCTGGCCGCCCGCGTGGCGGACCCCGGGATGGGCCAGGAGCACCAGGTGCGCCTGGAAAGCGACGAAAAGGCCGTGCAGGTGGTCACCGTGCACCGGTCCAAGGGCCTGCAGTACCCCGTGGTCCTGTGCCCCTTCATGTGGGAGGGGGTGTGGAAGGTCACGCCGCCCTTCCTGTTCCACGACCCGGAGGAGGGCTGCTCCCTTTCGTTGGACATCATGGGTTCGGACAAGGGACGCTCCTTGGCGAGAAACGAAAGCCTGGCCGAGAGCGTGCGCCTGCTCTACGTGGCCCTGACCCGGGCTGAAAACCTCTGCCGCACGGCCTTCGGCCCGGTGAACGGCGCCGAGACCTCCGCGTTTTCCTGGCTGCTCTTTCCGCCCCCGGAGGAGGAAGGCGACGACCAGCCCGAGGAGCGGCTCCGGGCGCGGGCCAAGGCCGCCCTGGTGAGCGGCGGCCACGAGGAGGCCTTGGCGGAGCTGGAAGCCGCGGCCGGCGGCAGCCTGGTCGTGGAGGACCTGCCGGAGCGCATCGTTATCCCGGCGCCGGCCCGGGGCGAAGCCGTGCCGGAGCTGGCCCTGCCGCCGGGGCCGGAAAAGGTGGACTGCGAATGGGGCGTGGCCAGCTTCTCTTCCCTGGCCTCGGGGGCTCGCGTCTCCGCGGCGCACCCGGGCCTGGACGAGAGGGGCCCCGGCTTTTTGGAGGCGGAAGAACCCCACGGGCTCACCATGTTCTCCTTTCCCCGCGGGCCCCTGCCGGGCCTGGCCCTGCACCAGTTGTTGGATCTGGTGGATTTTTCCTGTCCCGAACCCGGGCTTGCGGCCGCGGCGCGCCGGGCGCTTTCCGCCCACGGCGTCGGCGACCAGTGGGTGGAGCCCGTCTGCGGGATGGTGCGCGCCCTTACGCGCCTGCCCCTGCACCCCCGGGACAAGTCCCTCACCCTTTCCTCTGTGGACAGCAAAAGCCGGGTGTGCGAGCTGGAGTTCACCCTGCCCCTTTCCCGGATGACTCCCGGGTCCCTGGCGCGGGTGTTCGCTGAAAACGGGCTGTTCCCTGCGGGCCTGCCGGCGCTTGAAGCCCTGGGCTTCTCCCCGGTGCGGGGGTATCTCCACGGGTTCATGGACATGGTGTTTTTCGCCGGGGGCAAGTACTACCTGGTGGACTGGAAGTCCAACCACCTGGGCAACCGGCCGGAGGACTACGCCGGGGAGAGCCTTTCCCGGGCCATGGCCGAGCACCTGTACGGGCTGCAGTACCATCTGTACCTGGCGGCCTTACACCGCCACCTGGCCGCCCGGGACCCGGGCTATGACTACGACAAGCACTTCGGGGGGGTGTTCTACGTGTTTTTGCGCGGGGTGGAGCACGGAACCGGAGTGTTTTTCGACCGGCCGGAGGAGGCGAAGGTGTCGGCGCTTTCCGCCTCCTTGTGCGGGAGGGCCAATTGACGCCCACGGCCGCGCTGTCCGCCGGCGCGGTGCTGGGCCTCTCCGCCGGCGCGGCCCCGGGGCCGCTCACCGCCCTGGTCCTTTCCCTGTCCCTGCGCCACGGCGCGGCCCAGGGAGCGCGGGCGGCCCTGGCGCCGCTCGTCACCGACGCGCCCATCGTGGCCGCGGCGGTTCTTGCCGTGTTCACCCTGGCCGGGGCGGGTCCCTTGCTGGGGGTGCTTTCCATCTGCGGAGGGCTTTTCGTGGCCTGGCTGGGGGTCAAATCCGCGTCCTGGGCCGGGGAGGGGAGCGTGGAACAGCGCGCACCGGCCTCCCTGCGCCAGGCGATCGGGGCCAACTTTTTGAACCCCAACCCCTATGTGTTCTGGTTCACGGTGGGCGGGCCGCTGGTGGTGCGGGCTTGGCATGAGAATCCCACCGGGGCGGCGCTGTTTCTGGCCGGGTTCTATTTCTGCCTGGTGGGGCTGAAACTGGCCATGGCCCTGTTGGCGTCCAAGAGCCGGTCTTTTGTTTCCGGCCGGGGCAGGATATGGATGGTGCGTGCCATGGGGGGCGCGCTGTTCGCTTTCGCCGCGCTTCTGCTTTACGACGGGATAACGAGGTTGCTGTCCGGATAGAGGGGGAAGCCATGGTGGTTCACGTGGACGAGGTGGCGGGCAAGAGCCTGTTTTCCGGGTTCACCCGGGGCGAGCTGGAGCAGATCCTCGCCATGGGCAAGGAGGAGCACTTTGCCAGGGGCGACGTGATCATCGAGGAGTCGGTCGCCAGCACGGATCTGTTCGTGCTGCTTTCCGGCGCGGTTTCCGTGGAGATCCAGATGGTCCGCGCCGGGGGAAAGCGCGTCCAGGAGCAGATCGTGCGGCTGCGGGCCCCGGACGTGTTCGGCGAGATCGCTTTTCTGGAGGGTAAGCGCCGGAGCGCCTCGGTGGTGGCCTTGGACAACATCCGGGTCCTGCGCTTGGACGGCCCTTCGGTGAAAGACCTGTTTAAAGCCCGGCCCCGCATGGGCTACGTGGCCATGAGCAACCTGTGCCTCATCCTCTCCCACCGGCTCATCGACTCCAATTTCCGGTGGCGCAACGAGAAGTATGGAGGCTGACGCCATGGACGCCCGCAGCCCGGCCCTCTCCGGGACCTTCGGAGAAATCGACCTGGCCTTCGCGGACTTTGTCCGCCGCATGGACGGCCGGGACCTCCCCGAGGTGTGGCTGGCTGCGGCCCTGGCCTCCCGCGCCGTGCGCCAGGGGCACTCCTGCCTGGACCTTGCCCTGGCTTCCCGCGAAGGCATCCCGGACCCCGGCGGCCCGTGTCCCGCGCCTCCCTCCCCGGCGGACTGGGCGCGGGTGCTGGAGAAAAGCCCCATGGTGGGCGCTCCGGGCGACGAGCGGCCCCTGGTGCTGACCGGCGGGCGGCTGTACCTGCACCGCTACCTCGAGGCGGAAGAGAATGCCGCCAAAGCCCTCTCCCGCCTGCTGGTCCCGGCTCACCCGCAGCCGGACCCCAAATCCCTGTCCCGAAACCTCCGCCTGCTGTTTCCCGAATCCCAGGCCGGGCCGGACTGGCAGGCCGCGGCTGCGGCGACCGCCGCCCTGCGCCGGTTGACGGTGGTATCCGGCGGGCCGGGCACGGGAAAAACCTACACCGTGGCCCGCATCCTGGCCCTGTGGGCGCTGGACGAGCACGGCCCACGCACCGTGGCCCTGGCCGCGCCCACGGGCAAGGCCGCCGCCCGCCTGGCGGAGTCCTTGCTGGCGGCCAAAGGGAGCCTGCCCCTGCCCGCCGCGGTGACCGACGCCCTCCCCGCCCAGGCCGCCACCCTGCATCGCCTGCTGGAAGGAAGGCCGGGAAAGGGTTTCGGCCGGAACCGGGCCAACCCCCTGGCCGTGGACGCCGTGGTGGTGGATGAGGCCTCCATGGTGGACCTGGACCTTCTGGCCGCCCTTTTGGGCGCCCTGCCCGGGAACGCCCGGCTGGTGCTCCTGGGAGACAAGGACCAGCTCTCCTCCGTGGCCCCGGGCGCCATCATGGGCGATTTGTGCCCCCCGGGCCGTGGGAACGCCTTTTCCCCGGAGTTCGCCTCCCTGCTTTCCGCGGCCACGGGCGCGGATTTTACCCCCTTTGCCCAAAAGAACGCCCCGGCCATGGCGGACTCCGTGGTGATCCTGGAGAAGTCCCGCCGGTTCGGCGGGGCGCTGGCGGACCTGGCCCGGGCCGTGCGGTCCGGGGACGCCCGGGAGGCCGAAGATATTCTCCAGGCCGGAGAGGACGGGGTTTCCTTCATTCCTCTCTCCACCCCCCGGGACCTGGCCGCGGCCCTGGCTCCCCTGGTGGAAGAAGGGTTCGCGCCATACCTGCAAGAGGAAGGCCCCAAGGAGGCGGCGGAGACGTTTTCCGCCTTCCGGGTGCTGTGCGCCGTGCGCCGGGGGCCGTACGGGACCGAGGAGGCAAACCGGCTGGCGGAAAGGGTCCTGACCCGAAAGGGACTTTTGGACGCCCGGAAGCCCTGGTACGAGAAGCGGCCCGTCATGATCGCGGAAAACGACCACGACCTGAAGCTTTATAACGGCGACACGGGTATTTTTGCGGACGGCAAAGTATGGTTCGGCGAAAGGACCTTTTCACCCCTGGTGCTCCCGGCCCACGAAACCGTGTTCGCCATGACCGTGCACAAGAGCCAGGGCTCGGAGTTTTCCCGCGCGGCCGTGGTCCTGCCCGAGGATTCGCCCGCGGCCTCCCGCCAGTTGCTCTACACCGCGGTGACCCGGGCCCGGGACGGCCTGGTCGTCGCCGCCACCCGAAAGGCCCTGACGGACGCCGTGGAGAACCCCGTGCGCCGCACTTCCGGCCTGGCCGAGGCCCTGTGGGGCCGAAATCCGGCCGGGCGTTGACGCGGCGCGATCAAAAAAAGACTTGTCAGACCACCGGGTGCGCGATATAGGATGGCGCCTGTTTCGTCCAGATTTTTGGCGAGCCTTTCTCCATTTCCCCAAACCCACAAAGCCCTCGGCCGGATAACCCATGACCGCCGACGCCAGAAAACGGGCCCGGGAACTTGTCGCCAACCGGGAGACGCTGCGCCGCATCTTCATCATGCGGGAAAACGACGCGGCCCGGGAAACCCTGGTGAAGTACATGGAGCAGATCCTGTTCGGCCTGCAGGATTTTCTCCGCCGCCACGTGGGCATCACCGAAGAGGTGAGCCTGAAGGACCTGTCCGCCCAGTACATGGACAGCCTCATCTCCGACCACCCGGAAAAGAAGCTCGCCGAGGTCATCACCGACCTGATCGACAACATCGCGCCCCACGCGGTGAACGTGGCCTCCCCCTATTTCGTGGGCCACATGACGTCGGCCATCCCCTTTTTCATGGTGCATCTTTCCACCATCGTGGCCGCGCTGAACCAGAACGTGGTCAAGATCGAA
>JAFDHW010000359.1 GCA_019308705.1 Deltaproteobacteria bacterium | reverse complement strand
ATTGGAGGGTCCTTGAAAAATGCACGCTGTTTCTTTGAGGAATGCTGACATCGGCGAAATTTTTCACCCTTCCGGCGAGTTCGATTCACGCGATAGCTGCGTCAGGAGGCGGTCGCGGTACAAAAGTACAGCTTCCCTCCTCCTTCCTTGCTCTCGCGCGAATCGAACTCGTGAATAATCCGGGATAGGCTTTTTCCGGAAGCCATGCGCGCGCCCTCCTCCACGTACCGGCTCCAGCTCACACCTTCCTTCACCCTGGCGGACGCCCGTGCCGTGGCGGCTTTCCTGGCGGACCTGGGGATATCGCACGTCTACGCCTCGCCCCTGTTTGCCGCCCGGCCCGGTTCCACCCACGGGTACGACGTGCTGGACCCCACACGCGTAAACCCGGAGCTGGGGGGCGAAGAGGCCCTGGAGGCGCTTTCCGGGGAGCTGGCCCGCCGGGGCATGGGCCTGGTCCTGGACATCGTGCCCAGCCACATGGCCTTAGACGCCCGCGGCCCCTGGCTGGCGGACCTGTGCCTGCACGGGGAGCACTCCGGGTACAAGCATTTCTTTGACGTGGACTGGGAGCACCCGGACCCGGGGCTGCGGGCAAAGCTGCTCGTTCCCATCCTGGGCAAGCCCCTTGGCCGCTGCCTGGAGGACGGGGAGCTTGCCATCGTCCACGGCGAAGACGGATTTGCCTGCGCGTATTACGAACACCGGTTTCCCCTGCTGGCGGAAACCTGGGCGGACGTGCTGGGGTGGGTGGACCGGGAAGGGGGAAAGTACGCCCTTTTCCTGGAGGGCGTGCACAAGGATCTTTCCCGGGCGCTTTCCGCGGCGGACGGCCCAACCCGCAGGAGGGGGATCGAGTCCGCCCGGACGCGCCTGGCCGAACTTCTGGCCGAGGACGCGGGTTTTGCCCGGTGGTTTTCCCGCCGGATGAAGGCGTTGAACCAACAACAGGCCGACGGCTCGTTTCCCGCGGCGCGCATCCTGGAGGGCCAGGTGTTCCGGCTGGCGCTCTTTTCCATGGCCTTCACGGAGATCAACTACCGGAGGTTTTTCCACATCAACGGCCTCATCTGCCTGCGCGTCCAAGACCCGGCGGTGTTCGACGCCGTTCACCGGAAGGCGCTTGAGCTGGTGGAAAAGGACCTGGTCAGCGGGCTCCGCGTGGACCACGTGGACGGCTTGGCCGACCCGGCCGGCTACCTGGCCCGCCTTGCGGACAAGGCCCCCAACGCCTGGGTGGTGGTGGAAAAAATCCTGGCGCAGGACGAGCTTCCACGGCCGGACTGGAAGGCGGCCGGCACCACGGGTTACGAGTTCGCCGCGGCGGTCTCCCACCTGTTCTGCCCGCCGGAGAACGGGGCGGCCCTTGACCGGATCTACCGGGAATTCACGGGCCGTGTGGCCGAATACAAAGACATCCTCAAGCACAAGAAGGAGCGGGTGGTGGACGAGTACATGGCCGGGGATCTGGACAACGCGGCCCGCGCTTTTTGGAAGCTCGCCCAAACCAGCCTGCACGCCAAGGACTTCACGCAAACGGGCGTTGCCCGCGCCCTGCGCGCCCTGGCGGGCCGCATGGGCGTCTACCGCACCTACGTGACGGCAAAGGGCGCGTCCCCCGAAGACGTGGAGCGCATCCGCCGGGCCGGGGAAAAGGCCCGGGAGGACCGGCCGGACCTGGCCGGCGAGGTGGATTTCTGCTGCAGGGTGATGGCCCTTGACTGGCCGGACGCAGAGGCTGCGGCCCGGTGCGCGGACCTGTTCCAGAAGCTTTCCGCGCCCGTGTTCGCCAAGGGCATGGAGGACGCCGCGCTTTACGTGTACAACCGCTTCCTCGCCCACAACGAGGTGGGCGGCGACCCCGGGCGGTTCGGGCTTTCCGTGGAGGACTTCCACGCCTTTCTGCAAACCCGTTTGAAAACCACCCCCCACGCCATGAACGCCACTTCCACCCATGACACCAAGCGGGGGGAAGACGTGCGCGTCCGGCTGTGCGTGCTGGCGGAAATCCCCCGGGAGTGGGAGCGGCGGGTGAATGCGTGGAAAAAGGCCAACCGGGACAAGAAGCGGCGCGTGGACGGCGTGGAGGCCCCGGACGCCAACGAGGAATACTTCCTGTATCAGACGCTTCTGGGTGCGTGGCCCCTTGATCCCGGGGAGATGGACGCCTTTCCCGGCCGCGTGGCCGACTACATGGTCAAGGCCCTGCGCGAGGCGGGCGAGCACTCGGGCTGGGTGCTGCCCAACGAGGAATACGAACAGGCGGTGGTGGATTTCGCCAGGGAGATCATCGCCCACCCGGCCTTCCTGAAAGAGTTCGCCGCTTTCTGCCAAAAGGTTTCCGCCTGGGGCGCGGTGAACTCCCTGGCCCAGGTGCTCTTAAAGGCCGCCGCGCCGGGGGTGCCGGACTTCTACCAGGGCTGCGAGCTGTACAATCTCTCCCTGGTGGACCCGGACAACCGCCGGCCTGTGGATTACGGCAGGCGGGCCGGGATGCTGGAGGCCCTGGACCGAAGCCTGGAAGCCGACCGGGCCGCGGCCATCCGGGACATGCTGGAGAACTACCGGGACGGCCGGGCCAAGCTTTTCGCCACCCGCGAGCTTTTGCGTGCCAGGAACCGGATGCCGGACTTGTTCGCCCGGGGCGAGTACCTGCCCATGGCCGCCCGGGGACCGCGCTCCGGCTGCGTGGCGGCCTTTGCCCGCCGCCACGAGAGCCGGTGGGCCGTGGCCCTGGCCCCCCGGTTCCCCGCCACCCTGGCCCCGGAGGGCGGATTCTTCGATCCGGGAGGCTTTGCAGGGACCAAGGCGGTCCTTCCCATGGGCGCGCCCCGTTCCCTGAAGCAAATCTTTTCCGGCAAGCTTCTGGACACCCAGGGGGAAATCCCCCTGGACCGGGCGTTCGCCGCCTTTCCCGTGGCCCTGTACGTGGGGGAGACATGAAGATCCGCGCCTCCGGCGTGCTGATGCACATCACCAGCATACCCTCCGCCTTCGGCATCGGCGACCTGGGCCCGGCGGCCCACGCGTTCGTGGATTTTTTGGCGGAGACCGGCCAGACCTACTGGCAGGTCCTGCCGCTGAACCCTACCCGGTCCCGGCATGGGTTTTCGCCCTACCACGCGGACAG
>JAFDHW010000358.1 GCA_019308705.1 Deltaproteobacteria bacterium | reverse complement strand
GTACAAAAGTACAGCTTCCCTCCTCCTTCCTTGCTCTCGCGCGAATCGAACTCGTGAATAATCCGGGTTAAGCTGTTTCCAAGCGATAACGACGAGGAGCCATGCGAAACATCCCGATCGCCATGTTCGCCCTATTGCTGGCCGCCGGCCCCGCTTACGCCCAGCAGGAGCCGCCCCCCGCCCAGGTGGTCACCGTGCCGGTTACGCAACAATCCGTGGCCCCCACCACCCTCATCATGGGCGTTTTGGACTTCGACCTCACCTCGGGCATTTCGCCGGAGGTTTCCGGTCGCATCGAGAGCCAGAACATGACCGAGGGGGCGCTGGTGAAAAAGGGCGAGGTCCTGGTGCGGTTGTCCACGGATTTCATGGAGAAACGCATCCAGTCCGTGAAGCTCAAGATCGACCAGGCGCAGGTGAAGATCGAGAACACCAGGCGCAACCTGGCCCGCTACGAGGTGCTGTACAAGGAGAAGGCGGCCACGGAAAAGGCCTACGAGGACCTGGCCGACCAATTGGCGGAGTTGGACAAGGAAAAGGCCATTTTGCAGAACGAGCTGGCCCAGCTGCGCCTGGAGCAGCAAAAGAGCGTCATCGCCGCGCCCTTTGACGGGATCATCCTGGACCGGCTGCACACCGTGGGCGAATGGGTTTCGCCGGGAAACCCGGTGTGCGAGCTGGCCTCCACGGAAAGCCTCGTCGCCCGGGTGCCCGTGCCCGAGGACCTGGTGCGGTGGGTGTCCGCCGGGGCCGGCGTGAGCTTGAAGATCCCCGCCCTGGGCATGGACGTCACCGGCCGGGTGGCGGGGTTCGTGCCCGTGGCCGATCCCCAGAGCAAGACCTTCACCGTCAAGGTTTCCGTGCCCTACTTTCCCCAGGCCATCCGCAACATGAGCGTGGCCGCCTACGTGCCGGCCGGGGAAAAGAAGACCTTAAAGATGTTCCCCCGCGACGCCCTGGTGCGCGTCCAGGGCCAGGAGATGGTGTTCACCGTGGCGGACGGCAAGGCCCAGCCCGTGCCCATCACCGTTTCCGCCTACCAGGGGTCCATGGTGGGCGTGGAAAACTCCCACATCCAGGAGGGCATGCCCGTGGTGGTGGAAGGAAACGAGCGCCTGCGTCCGGGCCAGCCCGTGACGGCGATTCCCAAAGCCGGGGCCAGATAAAACCCGTCTTCGTTTTGCTCGATCAACCGCCCGCCCCGCCGGGGAGGGAATGAGGCATACAAGCGTCCATGAATCCCATCCGTTTCGCCATCAACAAGCCCGTTACCGTGGCCGTGGGGGTGATCCTCGTCCTGCTTTTCGGCGTCATCGGCATCACCCGCCTGCCCAAACAGATGACCCCGGACGTCACCGAGCCCAAGATCACCGTGACCACGCTCTGGCCCGGAGCCTCCCCCTACGAGGTGGAAAAGGACGTCGTGGAGGAGCAGGAAAAGGTCTTGAAAGGCATCCGCGGCCTGGAGGTCCTGGAAAGCTCCTCGTACAACGATATGGCCGAGGTGACCCTCACCTTCCAGGTGGGCACGGACCTGGACGCGGCCCTGTTGCGGGTGTCCAACAAGCTGAACGAGGTTCCCCGCTACCCCGACGGCGTGGAGCGGCCGGTCATCGACCCTTCGGCCGCATCCGCCTCCCCGGTCATCTGGATGATGTTGAAGTCCACCGCGGGCGACCCCAAGCGGGTGCTCCAATACCGCACCTTCTTTGAGAACGACGTGCGCCAGTACCTGGAGCGGGTTCCGGGCGTGGGTTCTTTGCTGGTGTTCGGCGGAAGCGACAAACAGCTGGAGGTCATGGTCTCCATGCAGGGTCTGGCCCGCTACAACATTCCCCTGGGCAGGGTCATGGACCGGCTGTCCACCGCGAACGCCAACATCTCGGCCGGCACCCTGGGCGTGGACAAGAAGAACTACCGCGTCCGCACCGTGGCCGAGTTCCAGACGCCCGACGAGCCCCTGCGGGTGGTTCTGAAGGACGACGGCATCCACCGGGTGCACTTGAAGGACGTGGCCGCCACCCGGTTCGGGTACGCGCCGGTGACCGCGGCGGTCATGCACAACGGCGCGCCGGGCATCGTGGTGGGCGTCATCAACCGGCAGGGCGCCAACGTGGTGGAGCTCACCAACGCCATGCGCAAGGTGGTGGGCCGGGTGAACGAGGAGATCCTGGCCCCGGAAAACCTGCGCCTGGAGTGGCTCTATGACCAGAATCCCTACATCCAGCGCGCCATCGGCCTGGTGGTCAACAACGTGCTCATCGGGAGCTTTTTGGCCGTGTGCGTGCTTTTGCTCTTTCTCCGCCGGGTCAGCTCCACCGCGGCGGTGGCCGTGGCCATTCCCATTTCCGCCGTGGGCACCTTCGTCTTCATGTGGACGTTTCACCGCAGCCTGAACGTGGTGTCCTTGGCCGGCATCTCCTTTGCCGTGGGCATGCTGGTGGATAACGCCATCGTGGTGCTGGAGAACATCGACCGCCACCGGAACATGGGCAAGTCCGCCTTCGACGCGGCCCACGACGGAGCCAGGGAGGTGTGGGGCGCGGTCCTGGCCTCCACCGCCACCACGGTGGCCGTGTTTCTGCCGGTCATCTTCATGAAGCAGGAGGCGGGGCTTCTGTTCAAAGACATCGCCATCGCCATCACCTTCGCCATCGTCATCAGCCTGGTGGTTTCCACTTCGGTGATCCCCTCGATGGCCAACCAGACCTACCGGCTCTCCGGCAAAAAAAAGCGGATGCAGTCCATCGGACGCATGGGCTCCGCCGTCGGCGAGGGCCTGATCCGGCTTTCCGCCCTGTCGTTGAGCAACTGGGCCACCCGGCTTTTCACCATCGTGGGGCTGGTGGCCGTCTCGGTCCTCGCCGTGTGGGTGCTCCTGCCCAAGGCGGAATACCTGCCCCAGGGCAACCGGAACCTGGTGCTGAACATCCTGCTCCCGCCGCCGGGCTATTCCCTGGAAAAGCGCTGGGACATGGGGGGCAAGATCTGGGAGCGGCTGTCGCCCTACTTTTCCGATGACTACACGTGGGACCCGGAAAAGAACCCCCAGGCGCCGCCGCCCATGAAGGACTTGTTCTACGTGGGCGCGGACCGCATCACCCTGTTCGGCGTCATCGGCAGGGAGGAGACC
>JAFDHW010000011.1 GCA_019308705.1 Deltaproteobacteria bacterium | reverse complement strand
TTGAAGGAGCTGCACTCCATCGTGCGCTTCCTGGGTATTTCCGACGGCAACATGGAGGAGGGGTCCTTTCGGTGCGACGCCAACGTGTCTGTGCGGCCCGTGGGCCAGGAGGCCTTTGGCACCCGCACCGAGGTGAAGAACATGAATTCCTTCCGCAACGTGGAGCGCGCCTTGGACCACGAGATCGAGCGCCAGATCGCCGTGCTTTCCGACGGCGGCGAGGTGGTGCAGGAAACCCGGCTGTGGGACGACGCCGCCTCCCGCACCCTCTCCATGCGCGGCAAGGAGGAGGCCCACGACTACCGCTACTTTCCGGACCCGGACCTTTTGCCCCTGGTCATCGACGAGGAGTGGATAGAACGGGTGCGCGCCGGGCTGCCGGAACTCGCCCGGGACAAGCGGGCACGCTACGTGGAGCAAATGGGCCTGCCCGAGACCGACGCCGAGGTGCTGACCGGCAGCCCCGAGGTCTCCGCCTACTTCGAGGCCGTGGCCGCGGAATACCCTCATGCCAAGGAAGCGGCCAACTGGGTTGCGGGCCAGGTCCTGGCCTGGGTGCGGTCCGCCGGTTCCTTCCCAAGCGCCTGCCCGGTCACGCCCAAGCGCCTGGCCCAGCTCCTGTCCCTCCAGAAGGAGGGCGTCATCTCCGGCAAGATCGCCAAGGGCGTTTTCGATCTTATGCTGGAAGACGGACGGCCGCCCAGGGAGATCGTGGAGGAAAAGGGCCTTGTTCAGGTTTCGGACGAAGGCGCCATCGAGGCCGTGGTGGACGAGGTGCTTGCCGCGAACCCCAAGGAGGTGGAGGCCTACAAGGGCGGCAAGACCAAGCTCCTGGGCTTTTTCGTGGGCCAGGTCATGCAGCGCACCAAGGGCAAGGCCAACCCGAAGACTGCGAACGAACTGTTGAGGAAAAAGCTTCAAAACGCCTGATCGGCGAGCCTTTGCTGTTGCGAAAGGACTTTCATATGAGCACCGACACCGTCCAAGTCCGGTTTCTTCCCCACGAAAAGAGCGTTTCCGTGAAAAAGGGCACCACGCTTCTGCGCGCGGCCATGGAGGCCGGGGTGCACGTGAACGCCTCGTGCGGCGGCGAAGGCGTGTGCGGCAAATGCCGGGTGAACGTGGAGAAGGGCGAGGTGGAGGCGGAGCCCACCTCCCGCATCGACGAAGCCGGCTGGGCCGAAGGCGTGCGCTTGGCGTGCAAGACCAAGGCCATGGGCGACGTCGTCGTGCGGGTGCCCGTGGAAAGCTCGGTGGACGCCAGCGTGCTCAACGCCGCGGCCACCCCCCGTCACACGGCCGTCATCCAGCAGGCGAACCTGGAGGAACTCAAGGAAAAGGGGCTGTTCATCCCTCCGGTGGAAAAGAAGTACCTGGAGCTTGCGCCCCCCAACCCCCAGGACAACGTGTGCGACGCCTCCCGGCTGGTGAACCACTTGCGCATGGTCCATGACGAGCACCGCCTGGAGTTGAACCTGCCCGTTTTGCGCAAGCTCCCCGAGGTCATGCGCAAGGAAGACTTCAAGGTAACGGTGACCCTGGCCCGGCCCGTGCGCGAGGACGGCAGGAACAGCATCATCAACATCCAGCCCGGAGACACCACGGCGGCCAACTACGGCCTAGCCATCGACATCGGCACCACCACGGTCTACGGCCAGCTGGTCGACCAGATCACCGGCGAGGTGGTGGCCCAGCATGGCGATTTCAACGGCCAGATCTCCTACGGCGAGGACGTGATCTCGCGCATCGTGTACGCGGAAAAGGGAAACGGCCTGGAAAAGCTTTCGGACGTGGTGGTGGGCACCATCAACGGCATCATCGCCAAGATAGTGAAAGACGCGGGCATCGACATGGACGACATCTCCACCATGGCGCTGGCCGGGAATACCACCATGACCCAGCTTTTGCTGAAGATAAACCCCGCGTACCTGCGCCGTTCGCCCTTCGTGCCCGCGGCCAGCCTGTTTCCGCCGTTGAAGGCCGTGGACCTGGGCTTTGCGGTGGGCAGCCACGTCACCGCGCTCATCTATCCTTGTGTTTCCTCCTACGTGGGCGGTGACATCGTGGCCGGGGTCATGGGCTCGGACATGTACCGGACCGAAGAATTGACCCTCTACATCGACCTGGGTACCAACGCGGAAATCGTCATCGGCAACAAGGACTGGATGGCCTGCGCCGCCTGCTCCGCGGGCCCGGCCTTCGAGGGTGGGGGCATCGAGCACGGCATGCGCGCGGCCAAGGGCGCCATCGAGGACTTTTCCATCGACCCGGTGACCTTCGAACCCATGCTCATGACCATCGGCAACGTGCGGCCCAGGGGCATCTGCGGCTCCGGACTCATCGTGGCCGTGGCCACCATGTTCGAGTTGGGCTTGATCGACAACCAGGGCAAGTTCAACCTTGGCCTGGATACCCCCCGCATCCGCAAGCGCCGCGACGTGTACGAGTACGTGCTGGCCTGGGCGGGCGAAACCCAGATCAACCGCGACATCGTGCTCACGGAGATCGACATCGAGAACCTCATCCGCGCCAAGGGCGCCATGTACGCGGGCTACACCACCCTCATGTCCGAGGTGGGCATGACCATGGACATGATCGAACGGGTGATCCTGGCCGGCGGGTTCGGCTCCTATATCGACCTGTACTCCGCCATGACCCTGGGGCTCTTGCCGGAAATGGACCCGGAAAAGGTCACCTTCGTGGGAAACGGCAGCCTCATGGGCGCCAAGATGACCGTGCTCACCAATCGGCTGCGCCAGGACGTGGTGGCCGTCACCCACAAGATGACCAACTTCGAGCTTTCCGAGACTTCCTCGTACATGGACAACTACGTGGCGGCCCTGTTTCTGCCCCACACGGACCTGAACCTGTTCCCCCGCCTGAAGGAGCGGCTGGCGGAGAAGAAGAGGATCCTGGAACAGGCGCAAACATGAATTTTCCCCCTTTTCTCCAAACACCCCATGGCCAAGACCGGGCATGGCCTCCGGCCTGGGGGTTGTTGCGTCCCTTGTGCCCCGTTTCCTGAAAACAGCTCCGGCCCATCCTCCATCGGCCCGCGGGTCCCGCTGCAAACCTGCCGATTAGCGTTGACAAAAACTCTTGATCTGATATAGGGGCAGTCGTTTTTCTCCCTTTATTTTTTATGGGGGCAGGACACACACCCCCGTTTGCACACAGGAAGGCAGGCAAGGCAAGATCAGCGAATCTCTCAGGGCCCCGCGCACACGGGTCCCTTTACGGCTACGGAACCCGAACAGCATTCAAGGAGGATGCAATGGCTTTTGACGCGTACAAGGAATCTTACACGGGGCAAATCAAGGCCGTCACCCTGGGCAAGGGCGACAAGGCCGTGACCTTGGGGGGCGAGACCTGCTACCCGTTCTACACCTGGGAAGGCGAAATGCCCAACAAGCCCGTGGTGGCCATGGAGGTCTGGGACATGGAGCCCGAAGACTGGCCGGAGGCCGCCCTGGCCCCGGTGAAGGACGTGGCCGGCGACCCGGTGGCGTGGGCCAAGAAGTGCGTGGACGAGTTCGGCGCCAAGGCGGTGGTGCTCCAGTTGAAGAGCACGGATCCCAACGGCAAGGACGCCTCCGCCGCCGACGCCGCCGCCACGGTGAAGAAGGTGGCCGGGGCCATCGACGTGCCGCTCATCGTCTGGGGCGTGGCCAACCCGGCCAAGGACGAGGAAGTGCTGAAGAAGGTCGCCGAGGAGTGCCAGGGCATGAACCTGACCCTGGGCCCGGTGGAGGACAAGAACCACAAGGGCATCGGCGCCGCGGCCATGGGCTTCGGCCACACGGTCATCTCCTCCTCGCCCATCGACGTGAACCTGGCCAAGCAGGTGAATATCCTTCTGGAAAACCTGGGCGTGCCCATGGACCACATCGTGGTGGACCCCACCACCGGCGGCCTGGGCTACGGCCTGGAATACTCCTACTCCGTCATGGAGCGGCTCTCCATGGCCGCCCTCGCCCAGGGAGACGACAAGCTCCAGCTGCCCGTGATCAACAACCTGGGCAACGAGGTGTGGAAGTCCAAGGAAGCCAAGCTCACCGGCGACGAGGCTCCCGAGCTGGGCGACCCCGAGCGCCGCGGTATCCTCATGGAGGTCACCGCCGGCGTGGCCTACTTGTTGGCCGGCTCCGACATGCTCATCGTGCGTCACCCGGAAAGTCGCCGCATGCTGGCCTCCTTCATCGAGCTGGCCCTTGAGGGCGGTTCGGCCAAGGACATCGCGGACATCGACAAGAAGCTCGACCTGTACAAGCCCGACTACGCGGCCCTGGCGCCCGAGCCGGACTTGACCATCGAGGAGGAAAAGAAGGCCGCTCCCAAGCCCAAGGCCGCCGCGTCCAAGAAGGAAGAAAAGCCCGCCGCCGCGGCCAAGCCCAAGGAAGAGAAACCGGCCGAGCCCGCCAAGCCCAAGGCGGAGGCGGCTCCCGAGCCCAAGGAGGCCCCGGCCCCCGAAAAGGCCGCCGCGCCCAGCCCGGAAGAGGCGAAAGCCAAGGCCGAGGAGGCCGCAAAGGCCAAGGCCGCCGCCGAGGCGGAAGCCGCCGCCAAGCTGGAAGCGGAAAAGAAGGCCAAGGAAGAGGCGGAAAAGAAGGCCAAGGCCGAGGCCGAGGCCAAGGAGAAGGCGGCCAAGGAAAAGGCGGAGGCCGAAGCCCGCGCCAAGCGCGAGGCCGAGGAGGAAGCCATCCGGCAGCAGCGCGCCGCGGAACGCGAGAAGCGGGCCGCCGAGCGCAAAAAGGCCGCTCCCGCCGCCACCAAGAAGACCCCGGCCAAGGTGCAGATGAGCGCCCTGGACAAGCTCATCGCCAACCTGGACCGGGTGCACCGGCGCCAGTAACCGCCGGCCGGTCGGGAACCATCGGTCCGGAGCATCCCGGGCCGCTTCTTGATACGCAAGAACCAACCCAACATTGAGGAGGAACCTCGGTATGGCTGAAGAGAAAGCAAAGAAAGCCCCCAAGGTGGCGGATCCCAAGGCCGTCAGCGTGGACACGGCGACCCAGGAGATGCTCAAGAGGGCGCAGGATCTCGGCATCGACACGGCATTCGACCGCGCCGAGAACCTGAAGCCCTGCAACATCGGCTCTCAGGGCACCTGCTGCAAGAACTGCGGCATGGGCCCCTGCCGCCTGCCCCTGCCCAAGAGCGGCGTGGAGGACGGCGACGACCGCAAGGGCATCTGCGGCGCCACCGCCAACACCGTGGCCGCCAGAAACTTCGTCCGCATGATCGCGGCCGGCGCGGCCGCCCACTCCGACCACGGCCGCGCCGTGGCGGAGGTTTTCCTGTCTGCGGCCCGCAAGGAGACCGACGCCTACCAGATCAAGGACACCCAGAAGCTTCTGGAGGTGGCCCCGCACCTGGGCGTGGAAACCACCGTGGAGAAGGACGGCGAGGTCTTGGACCGCGACATCGACGAAATCGCGGTGGAAGTGGGCGAAAAGGCCATAGCGGAATGGGGCAAGGACGAGGGCGAGGTGCTGTACTGCAAGCGCGCCCCCGAACCCCGCTACGAGCTGTGGAAAAAGATGGGCGTGGTTCCCCGGAACATTGACCGGGAAATCGTGGAGATCATGCACCGCACCCACATCGGCGTGGATCAGGACTACAAGAACCTGATGAAACAGGGCACCCGCTGCGCCATCGCGGACGGGTGGGGCGGCTCCATGCTGGCCACGGATCTGCAGGACATCCTGTTCGGCACCCCGTACCCCCTGCAGAGCGAGGCCAACCTGGGCATCATGAAGGAAGACCACGTGAACATCATCATCCACGGGCACGAGCCCATCCTGTCCGAAATGATCGTGGCCGTTGCCCAGAGCCAGGAGATGCTCGACTACGCCAAGGAAAAGGGCGCCAAGGGCATCCAGATGGGCGGCATCTGCTGCACGGCCAACGAGATCCTGCAGCGCCACGGCGTGCCTTTGGCAGGCACCTTCCTGCAGCAGGAACTGGCCATCGTCACCGGCGCGTGCGACGCCATGGTGGTGGACATCCAGTGCATCTTCCAGAACCTGGCCAACGTGGCCAAGTGCTTCCACACCAAGCTCATCACCACCCACCCCATCGCCAAGATGGAGCAGGACAACGTCATCCACATCGAGTTTGACGAGCACCACGCCCTGGAAGACGCCAAGAAGATCGTGAAGATGGCGATCGACAACTTCACGGAACGCAAGGCCGAGGTGATGATCCCCAAGCAGAAGAGCGTCTGCATCGCCGGTTTCGGCGTGGAGTCCATCAAGTACCACCTGGGCGGCTCCTTCCGCGGTGATTACTTCACCTTAAACGACAACATCATCAACGGCCGCATCCGGGGCATCGGCGGCGTGGTGGGCTGCAACAACGCCCGCACCAAGCACAACGAGGGCCACCTCACCGTGGTCAAGGAGCTGATCAAAAACGACGTGATCGTGCTCACCACCGGGTGCAACGCCATCGCCTGCGCCATGGAGGGCCTGCTCACCCCGGAGACCGCCGCGGTATACTGCGGCCCCGGCCTGGCCGAGGTGTGCGAGACCGTGGGCATCCCGCCGGTGCTGCACCTGGGCTCCTGCGTGGACAACTCCCGTATCCTTCTGGCCGCCACCGAGGTGGTGAAGGCCGGCGGCCTGGGCAAGGACATCTCCGACCTGCCCGTGGCCGGCTCCGCCCCCGAGTGGATGAGCGAGAAGGCCATCTCCATCGGCCACTACTTTGTGGCCTCGGGCGTGTACACGGTGTTCGGCGTCACCCTGCCGGTTTCCGGCGCGCCCGTGTTCCAGGATTACCTGTACAAGGAGTTCGAGAAGATGTACGGCGGCATGTGGGACCTGGTGGTGGACCCCATCGAGCATGCCCAGAAGATGATCGCCCACATCGACAAGAAGCGCAAAGCCCTGGGCATCGACAAGGCCCGCGAGCGCGTGCTCATGGACATGGCGGACCGGCAGAAGCTGGACGTCGCCTAAAAGGGCCCCAAACAATAAACAACACATCCTCAACGAAGGAGGAACGATATGTCGAAACTGGTTGCCTTTGCCGCCATCCAGGGCGCTTACAACATAGTGTCCAAGTGTGAGGGCGAATACAAGCGAATGCTGGCAGAGCGGGACGCCTCCACCAAGGTGGAGTTCCCCAACACCGCCTACTATCTTCCGGTCATCTACTCCCTTTTGGGAATCAAGGTGGAAACGTTGGAAGACATGCAGAAGCCCCTCGAGGTCATCAGGAAGCTTCTGCCGCCCCATGTGAAGAGGGTGAACCACCTGCCCTACCTCGGGCCCCTTTTGGACGCGGGCATGGCCGCCCTGCTGGCCTTCGAGCTGCAGGAAGCCATGCGCTACGTCAGGGACCCGGATTTCTACCTGGTTTCCGAGGAGGTGGACGAGGAAGGCGGCAAGATCTGGCTGGGCGCCGCCGAGGACACCGTGTTCCGGAAACGCGGCGTGGAGTTCGTGGACGGTTCCGCCCCGGGCTTCGCCGCCATCGTGGGCGCGGCCCCGGACCCGGAAACCGCCAAGATGATCGTGGAAGAGTATCAGAAAAAGAACCTGTACATCTTCCTGGCCGCCAACCAGAGCGGCACCACGGTCGCCGAGCAGCTCCTCGAGGCCGGCGTGCAGATCGGCTGGAACACCCGGATCGTGCCCTTTGGCCCGGACATCTCCAGCGCCATCTTCGCCCTGGGCTTCGCCAACCGCGCCGCCATGGCCTTCGGCGGCATCCAGCCCGGCGACTACCGCCGGATGCTGCTTTACAACAAGAACCGGATCTTCGCCTTCGTCAACGCGCTGGGCGAGGTCAACGCCGAGTGGGCCGCCGCGGCCGCCGGGTGCGTGAACTGGGGCTTCCCCACCATCGCGGACACCGACATCCCGGAGATTTTGCCCACCGGCATCTGCACCTACGAGCACGTGGTGGCCAACGTGTCCCACGATGAGATCGTGCAGAAATCCATCGAGGTGCGGGGTCTCAAGGTCACCGTGTCCGAGATCGACATCCCGCTTTCCTACGGCCCGGCCTTCGAGGGCGAGCGCGTGCGCAAGGGCGACCTCTACGCCCAGTGCGGCGGCGGCAAGACCCAGTGCACCGAGCTGGTGAAGATGGCGGAGATGAACGAGATCGAGGACGGCAAGGTGGAAGTGGTCGGCCCGGACCTGGACCAGGTCAAGGAAGGCGGCACCTTCCCCCTGGGCATCTACGTCCAGATCGCCGGCCGCGAGTTCCAGCCGGACTTCGAGCCCATCCTGGAGCGGCAGATCCACCACCTGGTGAACTACATCCAGGGCGTCATGCACATCGGACAGCGTGACATCTCCTGGGTGCGGATCTCCAAGGCCGCGGTGGAAAAGGGCTTCTCCCTGAAGCACATCGGCGTGGTGCTCCACGCCAAATTCCACCAGGACTTCACCAAGATCCTGGACAAGGTGCAGATCACCCTCTACACCAACAAGGAGGACGTGGACAAACTCACCGAGCGGGCCCGGGCCGAGTACAAGGCGCGGGACGAGCGGGTGGAGTCCCTGACCGACGAGGGCGTGGACACCTTCTACTCCTGCACCCTGTGTCAGTCGTTTGCGCCCAACCACGTGTGCACGGTTTCCCCCGAGCGGACCGGCCTGTGCGGCGCGTACAACTGGATGGACTGCAAGGCGTCCTACGAGATCAACCCCACCGGCCCCAACCAGCCCATCGAGAAGGGCGAGTGCCTGGACGAGAAGCTGGGCCAGTGGAAGGGCGTCAACGAGTTCGTGTACAAGGCGTCCCGCGGCAACGTGACCCACTACAACTTCTATTCGCTGGTGCATGATCCCATGACCACCTGCGGGTGCTGCGAGTGCATCGCGGCCATGTTGCCCTCCTGCAACGGCGTCATGACCGTGCACCGGGACTACACCGGGGACACGCCCTGCGGCATGAAGTTCACCACCCTGGCCGGCGTCATGGGCGGCGGCGCCTCCTCCCCGGGTTTTGTGGGGCATTCCAAGTTCAACATCACCCAGCGCAAGTTCATCGTCGGCGACGGCGGCCTGTTGCGCATGGTGTGGATGCCCAAGAGTTTGAAAGAGGAGTTGAAGGACAGGTTGATCAAGCGCGGTGAGGAACTGGGCTGCCCCAACCTGTACGACATGATCGCGGACGAGACCGTGGGCACCACGGAGGCCGAGGTGATGGAGCACATGAAGAAAGTCGGTCACCCGGCCTTGGAGATGGAGCCCATCATCGGATAGCACGGAAGGGCCGGTCCCAACGGGGCCGGCCCCTTTCGCGCGACGCGAGAGGGCGTTTCAGGAAAAGAAAAGGAGACGGAAATGGCGCTCACGGGTATTCAAATATTCAAGCTCCTTCCCAAGACCAACTGCAAGGAGTGCGGGGTCCCCACCTGCCTGGCCTTTGCCATGAACCTGGCCAGCGGCAAGGCGGAGTTGGATCAATGCCCCTACGTGTCGGACGAGGCCCGGGAACAGCTTGCCGAGGCTTCCGCGCCCCCCATCCGTCCGGTGAAGCTGGGCGCGGGCGTGCGGGCCTTCACCGCCGGCGGAGAAACCGTGCTCTACCGGCACGAGAAGACCTTCTACAACCCCACGGGCATTTGCGCGCTGGTGTCCTCGGACATCTCCGCCAAGGACCTGGAGAAGAAACTTAAGGAATACAACGCGTTCCAGTATGAGCGCGTGGGCTTGAACCTGCGTCCCCAGATGCTGGCGGTGAAAAACGCCGGCGACAAGGACGCTTTTGTAAAGACGGCCAAGGCCATCGCGGAAAAGTCCGAGTTCGGCGTCATCCTCATGACCGACGACGTGGACGCCATGACCGCGGCGGCCGACGCGTGCGCCTTCAAGCGCCCCCTGCTGTACGCGGCCACCGCGGACAACGTGGACGCCATGGGCGCCCTGGCCAAGGAAAAGGGCCTTCCCCTGGCCGTGAAGGCGGATTCGGTGGAAGCCCTTCTGCCGCTCACCGAAAAGCTCACCGGCATGGGCCTCAAGGACCTGGTCTTAGACCCCGGCTCCCGCGAGATCAAGCAGTCGTTGAAGGACAACGTGGACATCCGCCGGGCGGCGCTCAAGCAGGGCAACCGCTCCCTGGGCTTCCCCACCATCTGCTTCCCCTGCGAGATGGCGGACAACTTGGCCGCGGAGACCATGATCGCCTCCATGCACATCGCCAAGTACGCGGGCCTCATCGTGCTGTCGGATTTCCAGGGCGAGAGCTTGTTCCCGCTCTTGGTGGAGCGGCTCAACATCTTCACCGACCCGCAGCGGCCCATGACCGTGACCGAGGGCATCTACGAGATCAACAACCCGGACGAGAACAGCCCCATCCTGGTGACCACCAACTTCGCCCTGACCTACTTCATCGTCTCCGGCGAGATCGAGGGCTCCAAGGTGCCCGCGTGGCTGCTCATCAAGGATTCCGAGGGGCTCTCCGTGCTCACCGCCTGGGCCGCAGGCAAGTTCGCGGGCGACGACGTGGGCATGTTCATCAAGAAGTGCGGCATCGCGGACAAGGTCAAGCACCAGGAAGTCATCATCCCCGGCTTTGCCGCCGCCATCGTGGGCGACATGGAAGAGGAGCTTCCAGGCTGGACCATCACCGTCGGCCCCCGGGAGGCCGCGCACATTCCGGCCTTCTTGAAGTCCCGGTAAACCGTTCGCCCTAAGGGCGGCTTGCATTTCTACAGAGGGAGGACAGGATGTTACTTATCGGCGAAAGCTTGAACGTCATCTCCAAGAAGATCGGGGCCGCGTTCAAGGCAAGGGACAAGGGTCCCATCCAGGAGGAGGCCGTCTTCCAGAAGGAAGCGGGCATGGATTACATCGACCTGAACATCGGCCCCGCCAAGAAGGACGGCCACGAGCTGATGCCCTTCGTCATCGAGGCGGTTCAGGATGTGGTGGACCTTCCCCTGGTGCTGGACACCTCCAACATCGATGCCATCGAGGCGGGCCTTCCGCTCTGCAAGAAGACCCCCATCATCAACTCCATCATGGCCCGGCCCGAGCGCTACGAGCGCATGGTGCCCCTGGCCGTGGAGCACAACGCGGACTTCATCGCCCTCATGTGGGGCCCCGAGGGGCTTCCCCGCGACGAGAACGAGCGCGCCGCGCTGTGCGTGGAACTTCTGTACTTCGCCAACGAGGCGGGGGTCGACAACTCCAGGATCTGGGTGGACGGCATCGTCACGCCGGTGAACATCCAGCAGCCGCAGCTCATGAGCCTCATGGAGTTCCAGAAGATGCTGCCGGACATCGCGCCGGGGGCCAAGTCCACCTGCGGCCTGTCCAACATCTCCAACGGGCCCCCGGACCACCTGCGGCCCATCCTGAACCAGACCTACATGGTCATGTTGCAGAAGTGCGGCATGGCGTCCGTCATCGCGGACCCCCGCGACAGCATGCTGGTGGAGATCGCCAAGGGCAAGCGCCAGGACATCGTGGACGTCATCTACGCGGTCATGGACGGCAACCCGCCGGACATGTCCAGCTTAAGCAAGGAACTCCAGGACTACGTCAAGACCACCAAGGTCATCCTGGGCGAGACCCTGTACTCGGACTCCTGGCTCGAGCTGTAGCAGCAGAAACGGCCGAAAGCCTTTCCATAAAAAAACCCCTCCCAGGCGGGAGGGGTTTTTTTTGCACCTTGCCATCCCCGGATGTGTGATTATTGTGGGTGAGGTGTTGCCCGCCCGGCCCTCTTTGCCGTTCCAGCCCCTGGCCGGCCCTTTATCCCACACCGCCCGGTCCTTGGTCGGCGTCCGGCTGGAGCCCATGCCCGAACCCCTTTTCCGCAAACTTTTTCTGTTGTTTCTGGGAGGGCTTTTCCTGGCCCATCCACCCTTTTCCGCGGCCCAACCCTCCCTGTCGCTCCGTTCGGAAACCGTTTTCCGGGCCATGGAGAGCTTTGACGAGCAGGGCGACCTGTCCCGCTCGTTTCCCGCCTACGAGTACCTGCGCGCGGACGTCTCCACGCCTGTCAAGGGACTCTCCCTGCACGTCTACGGGTGGGGCCGCTACGATTTCGCCGGCAAGGACCACTTTGCCAATAACCCGGACGGCGACCTGTTCTACGGGTACGCGGAATACGCTCCCGCAGACGGCAACCTGAGCATCCGGGGCGGCCGCCAGAACGTGCTTTCCGCCGGGGCCAACGAAACCATGGACGGCGTGCGAGTGCGGATTCTGCCCCTTTCCTGGCTTTCCCTGGAAGCCTACGGCGGCCTTGCCTCGGCGGTCACGGACGACGACGGCGCGGACGGAGACTACCTGGCCGGCGGCCGGGCCGGGTTTTTCCTGCCCCACGGCGCCGTGTTCGGGTTCAGTTTCAAGGAGCTGGCCAACGACGGCGACGACAACGAGCGCACCCTGGGGGTGGACGCCTATTTTCCCCTGTTCGCGGACATCACGTTGAGCGGCATGGCGGGCTACAGCCTGCTCAACGGGGGAATGGCCGAGTTTTTGGTGGAGGCCCGCGCGCCCCTGGGCCCCCTGTGGGTGGAGCCCTTTTACGAACGCTACTTCCTGGACAACCTGTTCAACACGGGCGTAGACAGCGCCAGACCCTTCCGCATCCTGGCCCTCACGGAAAACGACATCTCCGCGGTTGGCGCACGGGTGCGGCACCCGGACCTCTTCGGCCTGGAAACCAGCGTGGAGGCCGCCATGTACCAGCAGGAGGCCCCGGGCGGCGCGTCCTGGCACGTAAAGGCCCTGGTGGCCGCCGCCGCCAAGGGGCTGCGCGCGGGCGGGGAGGCTGGCCGCCTGCAGGGCTTTCACGAGCAGGGATATGTCTCCGGCCGCCTGTTCGCGTATTGGGGTAACCCCCTTAAGGCCGTTTCCGGCGAGTTTCTGGACGCCGAGGCCATGGTTGTGCGCTACGACGAGGAAATCTTTGGAAAGGACGCCTCCTGGCATGTTTCCGTCGGAGCGGGAAAATTCTTTCTTAAAGAGGCGCTTACCCTTTCCGTGGCCGGGATCTACGAGCACAGCCCCTACCTGGACCAGGAGCTGAAAGCGACGGTCTTTTTGGCGGCCGACGGAGGAATATGACGGCCTATGCAAAAAGCCTCGGTTTGGCCTGCCTGGCGGCGCTGTTCGTGTTCGCCTGCGCCAGGGGTCTGCCCCTGGGCCTGCCTCTGGCGCACCCGGACGCGGGTCTGGGCGAACAGAGGCCCATGTGCACCGGATGCCATCCCGGGGCGGACGCGTACCTTTCTTACCGGCGCTACGACCACACTCCGGCCTTTGCCGAAAACCACCGCCTGGCCGTGCGCGTCCGGCCGGAAACCTGCCGCATGTGCCACGCGGACTCCTGGTGCAGCCAGTGCCACGGCCTGGATCAGGAATTGACCCCCTCCCAGAAGCACCCTCACCAGGTCTGGCGGCGGAACCCCCACCGTGGCAACTACCTCACCCGGCACCGGGTGGAGGGCGGCGTGAACCCGGCCGGGTGCTACAAGTGCCACGGCAACCCGGAATCCTCGGAAACCTGCGTGCGCTGCCATGGCTGAGAACATACGGGCATATCCCATAAAATGGTTCCTTTTCCGGCTGGCGGCCGTGCTGTTCGCCGCGGGGCTGTTTTCCTGCGCCCAGGAAAATTCCCAGGCGCCCAAAGGCGGAGACGTGCATTCCACGGAATGGGTCAACGTCAAATTCCTGGGTACGGAAAAATTCCATGGAGAGGCTGTTGCGGAAGGAAACCTCCAGTCCTGCAAGGTCTGCCACGGGCCGGACCTGGTGGGCGTGGATGACGCAGCCGGCTGCTACGTCTGCCATTTTGGCCCGGATGGAGCCATGGCCCCTGCTGGAACGGGCTGGACCCACGGCCTGGCCGACCATTTCAAGTACGCGGCCTACGCGGCGGTCTGCAACCTGTGCCACGGCATCCACCGCGCGTTCGGTCTGGCTCCCCTGGCATGTCACGACTGCCACGGTACGGGCCTGAACCACCCCCTGGGCCAGCCCTGGCTGGACAAGGACAGCCTTGATTTCCACGGCCTTTTGACGGATTTCACCGGATGTTCGGCTTGCCACGATCCGGATTTCTACTGCTACCAGTGCCACTTTGGCCCGGATGGAGCCATGGCCCCTGCTGGAACGGGCTGGACCCACGGGGTTAAAAGCCACATGGATTATCGGCAGTACGCGCCCGTGTGCAACCAGTGCCACGAAGTGAACCGGACCTACGCCAACCCGCCCGCAGCGTGCCATGACTGCCACTAGCCCCTTTCCGGCCGACCCGTTTCCCTGAACAAAAACGCCCCGCGCGTTTCGGCACGGAGCGTTTAACCCGAATTATTCATGAAAAATTTCGCGGAACAGAATATTTTTAATATGTTAGACGTGTTAATGGTTGATTGGTGGATGATCGGGAAAAACGCTCCGCTTTTTTGAAGGAATTTTGCCTTTGGCGGAATTTTTCACCCTTCGGGCTCGTGAATAATCCGGGTTAATTGGAAAAGCGCCGGGACTTACTCCACGCGATCCTTGCCGTCCCAGGCGTCTTGCCCGCGCGGGCGCCGCGGCCCGGGTCAGGACCGGTTCCAGAACCGGCATTCGTCACCTTGATGATAAAGCCGTCGCTCACCGGCTTGCCGCAGGTTGTGCGCATCGAGCCATAACCGGCGGAAACGCCGGGGGTTGCGAGATTCTCCGGGATAGGAATTTGGGCTTGACAAAAGTCGCCATGGGACCGAGCAAGAGCTAACCAGGGTAACAAGGGCCGGGATGAATCCGTTTGACACAGAGGCAAGCCGGTACGACGAGTGGTTTGATTCCCCTGACGGGGAAGCCATTTTTGCGCAAGAAGTGGCCTGCTTGCAGGGCCTGCTCGGGGAAACCGCGGGCCGGTGGCTGGAGATCGGCGTGGGGACAGGGCGGTTCGCGCAGGCGTTGGGGATTCGGGAGGGAATCGATCCGTCTCCCGCAATGCTGGCATACGCTTCAAGTCGAGGCATACGAACGCAAGCAGGGTGCGGGGAAAGCTTGCCGTATCCTGAAAACAGTTTTGACGGCGTCCTCATGGTGGCAACGATTTGCTTTCTCGCCGAACCTCTGAAAGTTTTCGAGGAATGTCGACGTGTCCTGAAAGAGGAGGGTCGCTTGGTTGCAGGCATCGTGCCTGCGGATGGCGCATGGGGACAACTTTACGCCAGGAAAGGACGCGAAGGGCATGCATTTTATTCAGCCGCCAGGTTCTACAGGTGTGGAGAGGTAGTAGCCATTGCCGAGGCAACGGGTTTTTCTCTTGAGGGCGCGCAAAGCTGCCTGTTCACTCTTCCCGGCGAACCGGTGACCGGCTTGTCGATACGCGAGGGAGTCGTCACGGGTGCAGGGTTCGTGGCGCTGCTGTTCAAGATACAGACGGGAGAAAAGGACAGGAGCGTTGCATGAGCACACCGTTGCTTTCAACCGAAATCCATCGAGGGCCATCCGCCTTGATGTCCGTGCCTGCCTCCCTGATAATCCGGGCTGACCCGGATTATTCACGAGTTCGATTCGCGCGAGAGTAAGGAAGGAGGAGGGAAGTTGTACTTTTGTACCGCGACCGCCTCCTGACGCAGCTATCGCGCGAATCGGGCTCGCCGGAAGGGTGAAAAATTTCGCCGATGTCAGCATTC
>JAFDHW010000357.1 GCA_019308705.1 Deltaproteobacteria bacterium | reverse complement strand
GTGGAGGGCTACATGGACGCCCTGGCCCTGTGGGAGGCGGGGGTGAAAAACGTCGCAGCCACCTGCGGCACCGCGCTCACCGCGGAACACGTGCGCATCATCCGGGGCCTGTGCGCCACCGCGGTTTTGGTGTTCGACTCGGACACCGCCGGGAAAACCGCCGCCGAGCGCAGCCTGCCCCTGTTTTTGAACCAGGGGGTGGCCGCCCGGGTGCTGGTGCTGCCCGACGGCCACGACCCGGACACCTTCGTGCGAGAGTCCGGCGCGGACGCGTTTTCCGCCCTGGCGGAAAAGAGCCGGGATTTGTTCTCCTACCTGGCGGACATGGCGGTCGCCCGCCACGGAACCTCCCCCGAGGGCCGGGCCAGGGTGGCGGCGGAAATGACCGCCCACCTGGCCGGACTGGACGATCCGGTCATGCGCTCCGCCCAGGTGAAGGAGCTGGCGAGCCGGTTGAACGTGGACGAGGAGGCCGTGCTCTCCCGGCTGCGGGAAGCCGCCGGGGCCAGGGCCGGCAACCGCATGCCGCCCATAGACCCTCTCCAGGGCCAGGAGGCCGGCCCCATGGCGCGCATGGAGCGCCGGGTGCTGGGTGTCATGCGCCAGTCGCCCGCCGCCCGCCGCCAAGTGGCGGAGTGGGGCCTTGCCGCCCACTTCCGCGACCCGGACCACCGGGCGCTTGCGGAGAAGATGATCCAAGCACTGGATCCGGCGGGGCAGGGGGAAGGGCCCGACGTCCTTTCCCTGGCGGAAACCGAGCAGCAGCGCAGGATCCTTGCCCGGCTGGCCTGGGAGGAGTGCCCGCCGGACGAGCGCGGCTGCGAGGCACTGGTGCGCCAGTTCGCGGCCCAGGTCCGCAAGGAGCGGACGCGCCGGCTGACGGAAAAGATCCGGGAGGCGGAAAGCCGCGGCGACACCTCCGCCATACAGGAGCTTTACGGGGAAATTCAGAACATCCGCCGTCTGTGGGGTTGACCGCCACGCCGGCGCGCCGGAGGCGGAAAACTTGACGCCCGTTTCGGGCTTTTTTGGAAACGCGAGGAGCAACCCGACATGGCAAAGAACTCCGGGACCAAAAAAATCATCGAGCAGGCCACGGCCGCCCAGCCGGAGCTTGCGGAACTCATCTCCAAGGGCCGGAAACAGGGCTACCTCACCTACGACGAACTCAACGAGGCCCTGCCCGAGGACATGGTTTCCTCCGACCAGATCGACGAAACCCTCATGATGTTCGATGAGCTGGACATCGAGATCCTGGACGGAAAACGGGTCAACGTCGCCGAGAGCAAGCGGGACAAGGCCGACGACACCCGCGAAATCGTGGACCGCGGCGGCACCTCCGACCCGGTCAAGCTGTATCTGCGGGAAATGGGCATGGTTTCCCTTCTTTCCCGGGAAGGGGAGATCGAAATCGCCAAGAGGATCGAGGAGGGAGAGCAGGAGGTTTTGAAAACCCTCCTCGAAACCACCATCGGTGTGGAGCATCTCCTCGACCTGGGCCAGCAGCTGAAAGAAGGCGAGCTACGCCTGAAGGACATCCTCCGCGACGTGGACGAGGGCGATTCCGCCTTTGTGGAGGAGTCCGAGCAGCTGGCCCGCATCATGGAGATCATGGAAACCATCGAGTCCATCCACGCGGAAAACTTGACGCTTCGGGAGCGCCTGTTCTCCCCGGAGGCGGGCGACGACCTTTCGCCGGAAGAACGCCGCAAGGTGCGCCGGAGCGTGAACCGCAGAAACCGCCGCATCTTCGCCCTGTTGAAGGACTGGCGCCTGGAAAACAAGGTGGTCGCCGAGATCGAGGAGAAGATCTACGCGGAAATCGAGTGGTTCGAGTCCATGCACCGCATGCTCTCCGAATGCGCGGACGCCCTGGGCGTGACCATGAGCGACCTGCGCACCCACTGCGAGGAGGAGGACGCCTTCTGCGAGTTCGCGGAGAAATCCTGCAACCTGCCCGAACATTCCATCCGCGAATACTTCCACGCCGTGCGCCAGATCCACGACCAGATCCGCGAGCGCGAACTGGCCATCAAGGCCAACAGCTTAGCGTTGAAGCGCGTGCGCGCCTGCGTGGAGGTCGGCCGCAACAAGGCCAAGGACGCCAAGGCCGAACTCATCCGGGCAAACCTCCGCCTGGTGGTGTCCATCGCCAAGAAATACACCAACCGCGGCCTGCAGTTTTTGGACCTCATCCAGGAAGGCAACATCGGGCTGATGAAGGCCGTGGACAAGTTCGAGTACCGCCGGGGATACAAATTTTCCACCTACGCCACCTGGTGGATCCGCCAGGCCATCACCCGCGCCATCGCGGACCAGGCCCGCACCATCCGCATCCCCGTGCACATGATCGAAACCATCAACAAACTCATCCGCACCTCCCGCTACCTGGTCCAGGAACTGGGCCGCGAGCCCACCCCGGAGGAAATCGCGGAAAAAATGGAGTTCCCGTTGGAAAAGGTGCGGCGGGTCTTGAAGATCGCCAAGGAGCCCATCAGCCTGGAAACCCCCATCGGCGAGGAGGAGGACTCCCACCTGGGCGACTTCATCGAGGACAAGAAGTTCATGCTCCCCTCCGAGGCCGCCATCAGCCTCAACCTGGCCGAACAGACCAGGAAGGTCCTGGCCACGCTCACCCCCCGCGAGGAAAAGGTCCTGCGCATGCGCTTCGGCATCGGTGAAAAAGCCGACCACACCCTGGAAGAAGTAGGCAAGGACTTCTCCGTCACCCGCGAACGCATCCGCCAGATCGAAGCCAAGGCCCTGCGCAAGCTCCGCCACCCCAGCCGCTCCAGCAAGCTGAAGAGCTTTATTGAAAACTGACGGATTTTATTGGGAAAATCTTTTTGGCGTCCAGGAAGCCCCGGGGAAGGTTCCCTGGGGCTTTTGTGTGCCATAGACAGCCTGGGATTCGACTCCATGGCGGTGGGCGGAATTTCCTGCGAAAGGGGAGGGCCGCTCCCGCGAAATCCACCCCTAGCCCGGATTATTCATGAAAAATTTCGCCGAATAAAATATTTATACGGATTTAAACAGGTTAAGTGCCAATCGAAGGGTCCTTGAAAAATGCGCGCTGTTTCTTTGAGGAATGCTGACATCGGCGAAATTTTTCACCCTTCCGGCGAGCCCGATTCACGCGATAGCTGCGTCAGGAGGGGGTCGCG
>JAFDHW010000356.1 GCA_019308705.1 Deltaproteobacteria bacterium | reverse complement strand
GACGAAAAGTTTCAAGCAAGGGTGGGGGAAAAGGTGTAATCCGTGTTTCCGGACAAGGGACGCCCGTGGCCTTCGGATTCAGGGGGTTTTTTCGCAAACATTTTTTCCGCCGCCCTACATTCCGGGCGTCTTGGGTACAGCGGGCGTCTTGGTGGGGGGCAGGGGGCCGCTGGGTTCCTCGTTTTTTTTGCCTTTCGCCTTCTCCTGGCGGATTTTCGCCAGGTAGCGCAGGGCTTCCTGGTGCGTGCCCACGTCCGGGTAGTTGGCCAGCACGGCCAGCAGCCGGTCGGCGGCGGCCTCGGGCTTGCCGGTGCGAAAGTAAAACCTGGCCACGGAAATCTCGTGCTTGGCCAGGTGCTGCAGGCACACCCGGGATTTTTCCGCGGCCAGCACGGCGTAGGGGCTTTCCGGGTGCTGGCCCGTCAGCCGCTGGAAAACCTCCAGGGCGCGGCTGGCGGGGGTTTGGTCCCGGTCCGGCGGCCGCATCTGCTCGAACCAGGCCATGCCCATCTGGTATACCGCGTAGGGCACGGCCTCGTGGGTGGGGTGCAGGCTTTCGAACTGCTGGTAGGCGAAGATGGCCTCTTCCCAGCGCTTGGCGCGGAAGTAGGCGTCGCCCAGCTTCAGCTCGGCTAAAACGGCGTACTCGGAAAACGGGTACCAGTCCCGCAGATGCTCGAAGTTTTCGATGGCTTGGCTGTAGCGTCCGTGCTCCAGGTTCTCCATGCCCTCTTTGGCCAGTTCTTCGGCGGTTTTTTCCGGTTTTATCCCGAACACGCCGCACGCTGCGGCGAGCAGGAGCACCAGGCAGAGGGCGACGAGTTTTTTCATTTCATCGTCTCGATGTAGTGTTCCGCGCTCATGGCGGCGATGGCGGCGTCGCCCACGGCGGTGGCCACCTGGCGGAGCGGGGTGTTGCGCACGTCTCCGGCTGCGAAGACACCCGGCGCGGAGGTCGCCATGGTGGCGTCCGTCACCACGAATCCCTGTTCGTCCAGTTTCACGGCGTCCTTCAAGAACCCCGAGTTGGGCTCGATGCCCACCCACACGAAGCATCCGTCTGCGGCGAGCTCCCGGGCTTTGCCGGTTTTCAGGTTTTTCACGGTCACGCTCTCTACGTCGTCGTTTCCGTTGATGGAGGTGACCACCGAGTCCCATTCCATCACGAGTTTGTCGTTTCCGAGGGCCCGTTCCTGGAGGATGCGGGCGGCCCGCAAGGCGTCGCGGCGGTGCACGAGGTGCACCTTTTTGGCGAACTTGGTCAAGAACAGCGATTCCTGGACGGCGGTGTCGCCGCCGCCCACGGCTACCACCACCTTGTCCCGGAAAAAGGGCCCGTCGCAGGTGGCGCAGTAGGAGACTCCTCGGCCGTAGAAGCGGTTTTCGCCGGGGACTCCCAGTTTGCGGGGCGTGGCCCCGGTGGCGATGATCACCGTCTTGGTTTCGATTTTTTTGCCGTCGGAGAGGGCGAGTTTCTTCAGCGGTCCGGAGAAATCCACGGAAGTCACTTCGCCGACGGCGATGGAAAGGTCGAGCCGCCTGGCCTGTTCGGCCATGCGTTCCATGAGTTCGCCGCCGGAGATTCCGCCGGGAAATCCCGGGTAGTTTTCCACGAGGTCCGAAACCAGGATCTGGCCGCCTGGGGCGGTCATTTCCAGGAGTTGAACGTCGAGCCTGGCCCTGGAGGCGTAGATGCCGGCCGTCAGCCCTGCGGGCCCGCCGCCGATGATGATGAGGTCGCGCATGGGTAAACCTTGGGGTCCGTACAAAAAACGCCCCGCGCCTGGCTCAAGCCCGGCCGGGGCTGGAGGGGGTAAAGGGCCCCTTGCTTACTGCAGGGCCTTGTTGATGGCTTCTTCCAGCTTGGCGCGGGGCACCATGCCGGTGATCTGCTCCACCACTTCGCCGTTTTTGAACACGATGAGGGTGGGGATGGCGCGGATGCTGTACTTGCCCGGTGTCAGGGGATTGTCGTCCACGTTGCACTTGGCGAAATCCACCTTGTCGCCCAAGTCCTTGGCCAGCTCCTCCACGATCGGCGAGATGGCGCGGCAGGGACCGCACCAGGGCGCCCAGAAATCCACCAGTACCGGCTTGGTCGCCTTGAGAACGTCCTGGTCAAACGTCGCGTCGCTGATTTCCCGAATGCCTTCCGCCATATGCACATCCTTTCTATAGAGGCGCTTTTGGACCCGTAAAAGGCGTAGTCGTGCCGGCGGGCACAAAGCCGCACCATCGCCCGGCCGATACCCGAAAATAGTATGGCGTCCAGGCGATGTCAACCGACATGCCCGTCCGCCGGGCCATTCGGGCCCAGGGCTTGCCCTTGCGGCCGCGTCCTGGCCCGGCGCCAAGGCCACCCCCAAAAACGCTGCCAAAAACTTCGTGCAATTTCAGTTGGTTAGGATTTTTTTCATTTTTTCCGAAAATTTTTGGGACACGAACGGACATGAACGGACATTTCGTTTTTCACTCTGTGGTATACCGGTTTCACGCTCAAGGACGAACCCGGCGACCAACCTTGTAGAAACCATCCCCGGACCACGGTTTCATCCGAACTTTTTTCAGCGGCCGACCGCCGGTGCGCCCCGCCGCCCTGTCCGAGGGCCTGGGGGGGCTGTGCGGGGGCTTGTGCGAGGAGGCCATGCGGGACGACACCATCATCAGCCCTACGGGCAAAGGCATGCGGAACGACCGTCAGGGCCTGGGTCACTACCGGGCCCCCCGGGGCGGCCGGTGGCACGACGGGTGCGATTTCCTCTGCGAGCCGGGCCAGGCCGTGGCCGCGCCCATTTCCGGCAAGGTCGCCCGTCTGGCCCGGCCCTACGCCTCGGGCTCTTACGAGGGCCTGGAAATCGAGGGTCGGCGCATGGCCGTCACCCTGTTTTACGTAAAGCCCAAGCCCGGGGTCATGGGCCGGTTCGTGGAAAAGGGCGAAGCCGTCGGGACCGCCCAGGACATCGCCGCCCGCTACGGCGGCGGCATGCTTCCCCATGTCCATTTGAGGATCACCAGCGCCGATCCCTGCCTTTTCTTGGAAGCCGGGGGGAATCCCCGGGGCGAGGCCTAGCCCGGATTATTCACGCGTTCGATTCGCGCGAGAGCAAGGAAGGAGGAGGGAAGCTGTACTTTTGTACCGCGACCGCCTCCTGACGCAGCTATCGCGTGAATCGGGCT
>JAFDHW010000355.1 GCA_019308705.1 Deltaproteobacteria bacterium | reverse complement strand
AAGCCTCGGCAGGTCCCGGGGGTCGATCCCCGGCGGGGCCTTTCTGGCGACGGGGCCCACGCGGCGGGAAAACACCGGGTCGGTGAGAAAGCGGTCTTCGCCCAGCCCCACCAGCGCCGTGGAGTGGCCGCCCCAGGTGACGGATATGCCGGTATCCATGGCCCCCGCCCTCACCGGGCCGCGAAGTTCATCACGGACACGTACTCCTGGATGCCCCTGGCGATGCCTTCGCACAGGGCATCCTGGTACCCGGAATCGGTGAGCCTCTTGCACTCCCGGGGGTTGGAGATGAACGAGGTTTCCACCAGGATGGCGGGCATGCGCGCACCCAAAAGCACGTAGAAGGGCGCCTGCTTCACGCCCTTGTCCTTGATGCGGGAATACCTCTGCTTGAGCGACTTCACCAGGGACCTCTGCACCGCGGAGGCCAGGCGGGTGGACTCGTCGATCTTGGCGTTGGTCATCAAGTCCTGGAGGATGCCCTGGAGGTCGCTCACGCTCTTTCTGGACGTGGCGTTTTCCCGGGCCGCGACCATGATCGACTCGTCGTCCGCGGCAAGGTTCAGGATGTAGGTTTCCATGCCGTAGGCGGACCGGTCCTTGTGGGCGTTGGTGTGGATGGAGACGAACAGGTCCGCGTCGTGGGAGTTGGCCAGGGCCGTGCGCTCCTCCAAGGAGAGGAACTTGTCCGTGTCCCGGGTAAGCAGCACTTCGCACCCGGTCTTCTTTTCCAGCTTGGCTTTCAGCCGCTTGGCCAGGGAGAGCACCACGTCCTTTTCGTACACCCCCCCCAAAGCCCCCACCGCGCCGCAGTCCTTGCCCCCGTGGCCGGGATCGATGACGATCCTGTCCACCTTCAGGGCCAACTGCCGGGCCAGGGCGCCGGGCTCCATGCCCGAGGCTTTTGCCATGGCCACGGTTTCCGGCGAGGGCTTCTCGTCCTTCTTGGTGCCCCGCACGTCGATGACCACCCGGAAGGGGTTTTTCAGGGGAAAGACCTTGTAGGACTCGAAGGACTTGATGTCCACCACCACCCGCACGGTCTCCGGGTCGTGCTGGGCCGCGCGCACCGCGGAAAGCAGGTCGTCGTCGATGGTCACCACTTCCTTCAGGTCCTTGCTCACCCGGGAGCCGAACAAGTCCACGAACAGCCGGGGCGGCTTGCCGTTCTTTGGGTCCTTCCGCAACAGGTGATGGTAGAAGGCCGCCTCGCCGTCCGCGTCGATGACCACCCGGGTGTAGTTCTCGCTGGTCCAGAACCGGATGCCCGTCACCAGCACCTCGGGCAGGCCGTCGGCGGAAACCGGCCCGGGCCCGGGCTTAGGCCCCTGGTGGGGAATGCAGGCCGCCACCGGGTCCGGGGCAGGCGGCGGAACCACGGGGATGTCGTCCGCGTCCTTGCGCAGGGTGCCGTTCTTGGCGGCCTGCTTCACGGGCAGGCCCAGTTCGGCGGCCGCGGCCCGGGCCTTGGGCGCGTAGGCGCTCTTCGGATAGCGCAGGTGCACCCGCTGGTACAGGTCCAACGCCTCGGCCCGGTCCTTGGCCCTGCCGGAAAGCCTGTACAGGTCCCGGTAGGTGTTCCCCGCGGAAAAAAGCGCGGCCGCGGCCCAGGGACCGGTGGGGTCTTTGCGGTAGACCTCCATGTACCGGTCCGCGCAGGCCACCCAGTACTGGCGCAACGCCCTTTTGGAAGGGTCCTTGGAAAGCTCCTTGCGGTATTTCTCGGCGCGGTAGTACAGCGTGCGGGCCGGGGAGGCCGAGGAGGTGGCGCACCCGGCCAGGAGCATGGCGGCCGCCAGAAAAAGAACGCAGAGGTTGCGCGGCATCCCTGCTTGCCCGGAAAAAAACCTGCGCTCCCTCATCGCGTTCTTCGTTCCCCAGGAGAAGGGTTATGACAAACCTTCCTCCTTTTCTTTCCCGCGCCCCGCCTTGAGATTCTGCTGGATGCCGTACAGCAGGTTCATGGCCTCGATGGGCGTGATGGCCGTCAGGTCCACGGACAGAAGCTCCTTGGCCGCCTTGTCCGCCGGGGTGGGAAAAAGCCCCAACTGCGTGCCGCACGGCTCGCGCCGGGATCGTCCCGCTCCGTTCTCCCCGGGCGCGCCGCCTTTCTGCTCCACCGTCTTGAGCACCTCGCCCGCCCGCTTGACGACCTCCGCGGGCACCCCGGCCAGCCGGGCCACGGACACCCCGTAGCTCTTGTTGGTCCCTCCCGGCACCAGCTTGCGCAAAAAGATGATCTTCCCGTCCGCCTCCCGCACGGCGATGTTGTGGTTTCGCACCCGGGGCAGGGTGTCGGCCAGCGCGCACAGCTCGTGGTAATGGGTGGCGAAGAGCGTCTTGACCCCCCGGCCGGAAAACCCGTGCAAATACTCGGCCACGGCCCAGGCGATGCTCATGCCGTCAAAGGTGGAGGTGCCCCGGCCGATCTCGTCCAGGATGACCAGGCTGTTCGGCGTGGCGTTGTTCAAGATGGCCGCGGTCTCCTGCATCTCCACCATGAAGGTGCTCTGGCCCTGGGCCAGGTTGTCCAGGGCGCCCACCCGGGTGAAGATCTTGTCCACCACGCCTACCCGTGCGCTCTTGGCCGGCACGAAGGACCCGGCCTGGGCCAAAAGGACCGTGAGCGCCACTTGCCTCAGCACCGTGGACTTGCCCGCCATGTTGGGCCCGGTGATGATGAGGACCTGGTTCTCCGTGTTGTCCAGGGTGATGGAGTTCGGCACGAACCGCGAGCCGGAAAGGGTCTTTTCCACCACCGGGTGGCGGCCGTCCTCGATCTCGATGATCCCGGACTCGTCCACCACGGGACGGCGGTAATCGTTCCTGTCCGCGGCCTCGGCCAAGGACAGCAGGGCGTCCACCCGGGCCAGGAACCGGGCCGCACGGCCGATGCGTTCGTCCTCCTCCACCAGCCGGTCCCGCACCCCGCAGAACAGCGAGTATTCCAGCGCCGCCCGGCGCTCCTCCGCGCCCAGGACCCGCACCTCGAATTCCTTCAATTCCTCGGTGATGTAGCGCTCCGCGTTCACCAGGGTCTGCTTGCGCACGTAGGAAAAAGGAACCTTTTCCGACCGGGACTTGGGCACCTCGATGAAGTAGCCGAACACCTTGTTGTAGCCCACCTTGAGGGTGGGGATGCCCGTGTTCTCCCGCTCGGCGGCCTCCAGCCGGGCGATCC
>JAFDHW010000354.1 GCA_019308705.1 Deltaproteobacteria bacterium | reverse complement strand
CTCCAATAATCAGACCGTCTTTGGCGCAAGACCCGAAAAACAGCTCCAACGGATCGAAACTAAAGAAAAATTCGATCTCGGGCAAAATTGCTCATGAATAATCCGGGCTAGGCCATCTGGCATTTTTTGCACCGGTCGCCGTTTCTCATGGCATCCTCCTGATTTCCACTGGTTGCCGGTTCTTCCGGCATTGCCCTTGTGGATGATCAAGAGCCGTGCCAAAAATGGTGAATTGCAAGTTTTTATTGGAAAAACAAGTAGTTATGCTTTGGTAAATGGGTTTTTAGGGCGGCGGCGCGTTCGAAAAGACCGGAGATTCGTTCACTTTTTGTGGATGGTTACCGGGATTTTCCGGAAAAACTGGAAGGACCTGCCTTTTTCCGCCCCGATGCGGCGCGGATGCTTGATTCACGGGCCTCGAATTGTTAAAATGTTTTGATTTTCCCCGGAGAAGATTTTATGCACAACCAAACGGGAAAAAAGGAAAAACGTTTGCTCAAGCGTTTGCTCATCGGTGTTCTGGCGATTATTCTGGCTGTTGGCGGATACTTCCTGATCCAGCGGCTGGAGGGTAAGCCGCCGGTCATCCTCCTGGACAAGCCGCTGCAATACATGGGCGCCAAAACCACGGTTTCCGGCACGGTGACCGATGGAGAGAGCGGGGTTTCCAGGGTCCGTGTCCTGGTGTACAAGCCGGGCCGGTCCGAAAAGGTGGTGCTGGATGAAAGCCTGCCTGCCAAGGGGTTTCTGCGGTCCGGCACAGAGACCGAAATGGCGTTTTCCATTACCCTGGAGCCCAAGGAACTGGGACTCGCGGACGGCGAGGCCGTTTTGGTTGTGACGGCCACGGATTATTCCCTCAGGCGGTGGGGCGCGGGGAATCTTGCCTGCCAGGAGTTTCCCGTGACCGTGGACACGCGTGCGCCTTCTGTTTCCGTGCTGTCCAGGCTCCACTACTTCACCCAGGGCGGAGCGGGGCTGGTCATCTACCGGATCAACGAAAAGGTGCAGAAATCCGGCGTCCTGGTGGGCGAGCGGTTTTACCCGGGATACGCGGGCCATTTTTCCGACCCGGACGTGTGCATGGCCTTTTTGGCCATTGCGCATGACCAGGACCCGGACACCCCCGTGGGGGTGACGGCAACGGACCTGGCCGGCAACCAGGGCGGAGCGGGGTTTTTCTACCGCATCCGCAAAAAGCGCTTTCCCGAGGACCGGATCGCGGTCACCGACGCGTTCATCCGCCGCGTGTTGCCCCAGTTCCCGGAGATCGAGGCGGAGCCGGGTATGGCGCTTGTGGACAAGTTTTTGCGCGTCAACAAGAACCTGCGCAGGGCGGACACCGAGGCGGCCCGCCAAGCCGGGGGCGAGCCCTTGCCCAAGCTCCTGTGGAAGGGTGGGTTTCTGCGCCTGCCCGCCTCCGCCGAGAAGGCGGGGTTTGCGGATCATAGAAACTACGTGTACAAGGGCAAGGTGGTGGACCGGCAGTTCCACCTGGGCATCGACCTGGCCTCTACGGCCAATTCGCCGGTCCCGGCCGCCAACTCGGGGAGGGTGGCCTACACGGGCGATCTGGGCATCTACGGCCAGACCGTCATCGTGGACCACGGGTTCGGGCTCTACACCATGTACTCCCACCTCTCCCGCATCGACTGCCAGGCCGGGGACAACCTCAAGAAGGGCCAAAAGCTGGGCCTTACCGGGAGCACAGGGCTTGCGGCGGGGGATCACCTGCACTTCGCGGTCCTGGTGCACGACACCTTTGTGAACCCCTTGGAATGGTGGGACGCTTCCTGGATCAGGAACAACATCACCTCCAAGATCGCCGAGGTAGAGGAATCCTTGTCCAGGTGATGGGGCTACGCCATGAAAAAGACCAAGATCAAAAAGACCATCGCAGAGATCAACGACAAGATCCGCTCTGGTGACGCCGTGGTGGTCACGGCCGAGGAGATCATCGACATCGTGCGCGACAACGGCCCTGTGGAGGCCGCCCGTCAGGTGGACGTGGTGACCACGGGCACCTTTGCGCCCATGTGCTCCTCCGGCGCCATGATCAACTTCGGCCATTTCAAGCCCACCATCAAGGCGTCCAAGGTGTGGTTCAACAACGTGCCGGCCTACGGCGGCTTGGCGGCGGTGGACTGCTACCTCGGGGCCACGGCCCTGTGCGAGGAAGACCCCTTGAACCGGGTGTTCCCCGGCGAGTTCAACTACGGCGGCGGCCACGTGATCCACGACCTTTTGGCCGGAAAACAGGTGCACCTGCGGGCGGAGTCCTATGGCACCCAGTGCTATCCCAACCGCAGCGTGGAGAAGATGATCACCCTGGACGACCTGCCCTTTGCCGTGCTCTCCAACCCCAGAAACGGGTACCAGAACTACAATTGCGCGGTGAACCGGTCCAAGGATACCATCTACACCTACATGGGCACCTTAAAGCCCCGCATGGAGAACGCCAATTACTGCAGCGCGGGGCAGCTTTCGCCCTTGATGAACGACCCGCAGTACCGCACCATCGGGGTGGGCACCCGCATCTTTCTGGGCGGAGGGCAGGGCCACGTGGCCTGGCACGGCACCCAGCACAACCCCGGTGTGGAACGCACCGGGCTGGGCGTGCCCACGAAGCCCGCGGGCACCCTGTGGGTCATGGGCGACCTGAAGACCATGGACCCCGAGTGGCTCAGGGGGGTGAGCATCCTGGGCTACGGCACCAGCCTGGCCGTGGGCCTGGGCATCCCCATCCCCTTGCTGGACGAGGACATGGCCCGCCAGACCGCGGTGACCGACGAGGACATCGTCACCCAGATCGTGGACTATTCCACGGATTACCCCCAGGGCACGGGCAGGATCCTGGGCCGGGTGAACTACGCCCAGTTGAAGAGCGGAACCATTACCATCGACGGCGAAGAGGTGATCACGGTCCCCCTGTCCAGCATAAAAAAGGCCCGGGAGATCGCAACCCTCCTGAAAGACAGCATATCCCGGGGGGAGTTTCTGCTGGGGGAACCCCAGATCCCCCTTCCCGTGGCCTGAAACCAAACGCATAGCCCGAATTATTCATGAAAAATTTCACCGAATAAAATATTTATCCCGGATTATTCATGAGCAATTTTGCCCGAGATCGAATTTTTCTTTAGTTTCAATCCGTTGGAGCTGTTTTTTGGGTCTTGCGCCAAAGAC
>JAFDHW010000353.1 GCA_019308705.1 Deltaproteobacteria bacterium | reverse complement strand
AGATCTCCCTGGGGGACACGGCCTTTTCCCTGAACCGGGCGCGCATCGCCTTGAAGGGCGGGCACAACGCGGAGAACGTGGCCGCCGCGGCCCTGGCCGCCCTGGGCGCGGGCGCGGACCCCGAGGCCGTGAAACGCGCCGCGTACCGGTTCCGGGGCCTGCCCCACCGCCTGGAGTTCGTGGCCGAGAAGAACGGGGTGGCCTTTTACGACGACTCCAAGGCCACCAACGTGGATGCGGTGGTCCGCGCGCTTGAAAGCTTCGACTCCCCGGTGGTCCTGCTCATGGGCGGACGGGACAAGGGCGCCAGCTTCGAGCTGCTCAAGGACTCGCTGGCCAACGTGAAGCTTCTGGTTGCCTTTGGCGAGGCCGGGCCGGTGGTGAAAAAGGCCCTTTCGCCCTTTGTGTCCGTGGCGGCCGAGGACACGGTGCCCAAGGCGGTGGCCGTCGCGGCAAGGGCTGCGCAAAAGGGCTGGGCCGTCCTGCTTTCGCCGGGGTGCGCCAGCTTTGACCAGTACCCGGGTTACGCCGCCCGCGGCGATGATTTCAAGCGCGCGGTGCGGGCGCTTTAAGGAAAACCCATGACCACGCGGAAGAAGATCCGGAAACAGGGGCCGGGCACGGACAGCACCCTTTTGTTCTCCGTGTTTTTGCTCCTGGGCATAGGCATCATCATGGTCTATTCCGCGGGTTCCGCCGTGGCGGCCGGGCGCTACGGCGAGGCGTCCTACTTCGCCGTACGCCAGCTCGTCTTCGCGGGCATGGGCATGGGCGGGCTCCTTTTGCTCAGGCAGATCAACTACCGCCTGCTTTCCGCCCTGGCCTGGCCGGTCCTGGGCCTGGCTTTTCTGCTGCTTGTGCTGGTGTTCGTCCCCGGCCTGGGGGTGACCGTGGGCGGCGCCACCCGGTGGCTGGACCTGGGGCCGGTGAACTTCCAGCCCGCGGAATACGCCCGGTTCGCCCTGGTGGTGTATCTGGCGCACTTCTTGTCCCGCAAGGACCGAGACATGGAGGCCTTCTGGCCCGGGGTGGGGTGGCCCCTGGCGGTGACCGGCGCGCTCACGGGCCTGCTCCTGCTCCAGCCGGACTTCGGGTCCGCGGTGCTGTTATGCGCCACCTGCTTGGTCATGCTCTTCGTGGGCGGGGCCAAAATCCGGCACCTGGCCATGGTGTCCTCGGCCGTTCTGCCCCTGGCCGGGGCGGCCGTCCTGTTGGCCCCCTACCGCATGCGGCGGTTCATGGCCTTCCTGAACCCGGACGCGGACCCGCTGGGCGCGGGGTACCACATCAACCATTCGCTCATGGCCTTTGGCTCCGGCGGACTGGCCGGGGTGGGCGTGGGCGGCGGGTACCAGAAGCTCCACTACCTGCCCGAGCCCCACACGGATTTCATCCTGGCCGTCCTGGGCGAGGAAATGGGCCTGCTGGGCGTTTGCGTGGTGGTGGGGCTGTTCTGCATCGTCATCTGGCGGGGCCTGCGCCTGGCCCGGAATGTGGAGGACCCCTTCGCCTCGTACCTGGCCTTTGGACTTTCCGCGTCCATCGGACTGTGCGCGGTGGTGAACATGGGGGTGACCATGGGGCTCCTGCCCACCAAGGGCCTGACCTTGCCCTTCATTTCCTACGGCGGGAGTTCGCTCCTGTTTTCCCTCGCCTGCGTGGGGGTTTTGGCCTCGGTGGCCCGGGTCCACGGAGTCAAGCCCGTGGCCCTGCCCCTGCCCGGGGCCATGCGGCGGGAATCCGCAAGGGGGGAGGCCGCGTCATGAGCGATACCCGGGAAATCCGCCTCATCGTGGCGGGAGGCGGCACGGGCGGGCACCTGTTTCCCGGCATCGCCGTGGCCGAGGCCCTGCGTGAGCTTCGGCCCGGCCTGAAGGCGCTGTTCGCCGGAACCAACAAACCCTTTGAAGAGCGGGCCGTGTCCGCGGCGGGCTTTGAGCACGTGGGCCTGGACGTGGAGGGGTTCCTGGCCCGGGGGGGCCTGGACAAGGCCCGGGCGGGCGTCAAGCTGGCCGCGGCCACAGCCCGCGCCGTCCGGCGGACCTCCCGGTTCGATCCCCACCTGATCCTGGGCGTGGGCGGCTACGCCTCCGTGCCCTGGCTGTTCGCGGGCAGGCTTTTGGGAAAGCGGGTGGCGGTCCAGGAACAGAACGTGGTGCCCGGCCGCGCCAACAGCCTGGGGGCCAAGGCCGCGGGCAGGATCTACGTGTCCTTTCCGCGGTCCGCCCAGTACTTCCCCGGCCGGGAGGTGCGGCCCCTGGGCAACCCCGTGCGGCCCTCCCTGGTGAAGCAATTCGAACGGACCAGGCGCCCCGCGGACCGCCCCTTCACCGTGCTGGTGCTGGGCGGCAGCCAGGGGGCCAGGGGCATCAACGAGGCCGTGGCCGGGTGCCTGGTGGAGCTTGCCGACCCCGCGTCCGTGCGGTTCGTACACCAGACCGGCGAGGATTTCGAGGACACGGGAAAAAAGTACCTGGCCGCCCACCCCGGCGGGGGCGAGGCCGCGGCGTTTTTCACGGACATGGGCCGGCGCTACGCCGAAGCCCACCTGGTGGTCTGCCGGGCCGGGGCCACCACCGTGGCGGAGCTGACCGCCCTGGGCAAGGCCGCCATCTTCGTGCCCTTTCCCTTTGCGGCCAACAACCACCAGGAGCAGAACGCGCGGTTTCTGGAAGAGTCCGGCGCGGCCATGGTGATCCTGGAAAAGGACCTCACGGCCAAGACCCTCGCCCTGGTCATCGAGGAGCTGAAGGCCGACCCGGCGCGGATCGCCGACATGGAACAAAAAGCCAAGAACCTGGGGCGGCCCGATGCGGCAAAGGAACTGGCCGCGGACCTGGTTTCGTGGATCAGCGAGGAATAGGCCCTTGTTTCAGAAGACCTACCACATCCACTTCGTGGGCATCGGCGGCATCGGCATGAGCGGCATCGCCGAGCTTCTGCTCAACCTGGGCTACCGGGTCTCCGGCTCGGACATCAGGGAGACGGACATCACCCGGCGGCTGGCCGGGCTGGGCGGCCGGGTGCGCATCGGCCACATGGAGGGCAACATCGAGGGCGCGGACGTGGTGGTGGTGTCCTCGGCCGTGGGGCCGGAAAACCCCGAAGTCGTCGCCGCGGGCCGCGCCGGGGTGCCGGTGATCCCCCGGGCCGAGATGCTCGCCGAACTCATGCGCCTGAAATACTCCGTGGCCGTGGC
>JAFDHW010000352.1 GCA_019308705.1 Deltaproteobacteria bacterium | reverse complement strand
GATGTCAGCATTCCTCAAAGAAACAGCGTGCATTTTTCAAGGACCCTTCCATTGGCACTTAACCTGTTTAAATCCGTATAACTATTTTATTCGGTGAAATTTTTCATGAATAATCCGGGCTAGCACCAAAGTATTAAAGCGGCCTGATACTTTTCCAGCCTCCTCCCACCGCCTTCCTATTTTACCGCACGCTAAAAATCAGCCTTTTTTCCCTCTTGTCCCTGATTGCCCCCTGGTCTGACCAGTTGTATCCTGGACCCAGCATGGAGCTGGTAAGACCACCTCAGCCTTGGGAGGCCGCCATGAAGAAGACGAAACTTTTCGCCGCAGCCGTTATCCTGGTCCTCATTCCCGGATTCGCCTTTGCCGGGGGAGCATCCACCGCCTGCCAGACCCGCTATCCCGTGGTCATGGCCCACGGCATGGCCGCATCCGCCAAGATCCTGGGCATCGTGGACTACTGGTGGGGGATCCCCGAGGCCCTGCGCGACGAGGGCGCCAAGGTGTACGTCACCTCTGTCAACGCCATGGACTCTACCCTGGACAAGGCCGCGGACTTCAAGCAGCAGCTTTTGCACATCCTGGCCGTGACCGGCGCTTCCAAGGCCAACATCATCGGGCATTCCCACGGCGGCATCTACACCCGCCTGGCCATGACCAACATGGGCATAGGGTCCAAGGTGGCCTCGCTCACCACCATTTCCACCCCCCACCGGGGCTCGAGCATCGCGGACCTGGTGGTGGAAGGCCTGCCCGACTGGCTGCTTTCCGCGGGCACGGACATCGTCGACTTCGTGTATGCCTTCATCTTCGGCGACACGAACCCGGACAGCATGCAGAACGCCCTGGACCTGACCACCGACTACATGGTCAACGTCTTCAACCCCAACACCCCCAACGTGCCCGGCGTGTACTACCAGAGCTGGTGCGCGGCCGCCCGGTACTCCTGCCCCAGCGTGGTGCTGGAGCCCACCTGGATCGTGCTTCTGGCCATGGAGGGCACCAACGACGGCATGGTGAGCGTACCCTCCGCCAAGTGGGGCACCTACCGCGGCACCCAGCAGGGCGCCTGGTACAGCCCGGGCGTGGACCACTGCAACATCGTGGGCCACCTGTTCGGCATCACCCCCGGCTTCGACGCCCCGGACTTCTACGTGGACGTGGTCAAGGACCTGAAGAACCGCGGCTACTGATCCACAAAAAGCATCGCCCCCGCCGGCCCTTTCTTTGAAGGCGCCGCAAGGGGACCGGCAACGACCCCGCGCGGAAAACCCGCGCGGGGTCTACCATTTTCGGGACGCGGCCCATCCCGCCCTGGCGGAGGCGGCCGGACTCTGGTAACAATGGGGGCCAAACCCCTTCCGGGAGGAGACCATGGCTCAGCAGCATCACGAAGACACGAAGGAGGGCTCCGGCCGGTTTCTGCGGCGCGTGGGCCTGGCGGTGTTTTTGGTCTTCTTGGTCGCCGTGGGGGTGCAGCTGTTCCTCCGCGCCACGCCCGTGCCGCAGGCCACCCGCGCCTCCGGCGGCGCTTCCCTGGAAGACGTGCGGCAGATGAAAAAGCACGTCCGGTTTTTGCCCAGCCCCGCCGCCGAACCCGCCGGCGAAGGCGAGGAGGACGTGATGGACATGCGGGACCGCTACGCCGACCACATGATCCTGGACACCTACACCCTCAAGTATTTCCGCCACCTGGCCCGGATGTTCGCCGACGCCCGGGGACGGGCCGACCACCTGGACCAGGTGCGCGCCTTTCTGGAAGAGAACTTCCCGGCCGAAGACGCCGCGGCCATCTACGAGCTGTATGAAAAGTACCTGCAGACCGAGATGGAGCTGGCCGAGGCCCAGAAACAATGGGACATTCCCCGCTCCCCCGAGGAGGTGGTGGCCATGCTCGAGCGCTGCCACACCTTCCGGCAAGAGCGGCTGGGCGAGGAGATCGCGGACGCCCTGTACGGCGCGGAATTGAAGGCCCGGATCTACGCCACCCGCCGCGGGGCCATCGTGGCGGACAAGGACTTGTACGGCGAGCAGAAGGAGGCGCTCATCCGCGAACTGAACGAAAAGACCTGGGACGAGCCCCACCAAGAAGTGGAGAGCATCCCCACGGCCTACAACCGCTACCGCGAAAAGCTGGCCATGTACGAAAGGGACATAAAGGAGGCGCCAAGCGGGCAGGCCCGGGAGGAAATGGTCCAGGACTTCAGGAAGGAGTTCTTCGCCCCCGAGGTGGTGCAGCGCATGGAGGAGGTGGACCGCGCCATGGCCGAAGAGCGGGAAAAGGCGCGCCGCTACCGAGAGCAGGAGGCAAAGATCCGGGAAAACGAGGAGCTTTCCCCCAAGGAGAAGCAGGAACGCATCACCGACCTGCAGGACCGGACCTTCGAGGACCCGGAGGCCTTCCGCCGCCTGGAGGCCATGCGCCGGGAACTGGAGGAGCGCAAGCGGCAATACCAGGAGCGGCGGTAACCCGCCGCTGGAAGACGACCATGGAAGACAGGCAAACCCGAACCCTCACCCTGGAAAACGGGGTTGGGCTCGAGATCATCGACCGCACCCGCAAGCTGGCCGAATCCAGCCTAAAACCCCTTCCCGACCGCCGCGGCACCCGGGCCGCCTTTGGCGACATCTGGGTGGTGAGCCTCCTGGTGCGCGCCCGGGTGGACGTGGCCGGGGCCCTGAAAGGCGCGGAAGGCCCCACCCCGGCCGAGGCGGCGGCCGTTCTGGGCCCCTCCGTGGAGTGGGAAAAGGAGCTGGTGAGAAACCTGGTGCACGAGGGGGAGAAGGAAAAAAAGCGCGCCGAGGTGGAAAAGGACCTGGAAACCCTCCTGGCCTACCTGAAAAAGCCCTCCTTTGTCAAAAAGCTTGTGGTCTCCGAGTACGAGCGCGCCACGGGCAAGCCGCGGCCCCGGTTTCCGGGCACCCGCCCGCCCCGGCGGAGATGAATAGAAGCCGTCTCAAAAACCGCCTGGCGGCCCATGACGGTGTTGCAGACCTCCCCAAAACGCCCGCATACCACCCGTATGCCCGCTTGTTGACGGGCCTGCGCCTTGCCGGGACAAGACACAAGATGGCTTCCCTTCACCCCTTAACCCGGATTATTCACGCGTTCGATTCGCGCGAGAGCAAGGAAGGAGGAGGGAAGCTGTACTTTTGTACCGCGACCGCCTCCTGACGCAGCTATCGCGTGAATCGGGCTCG
>JAFDHW010000351.1 GCA_019308705.1 Deltaproteobacteria bacterium | reverse complement strand
GTTTCGCCTCGCCCGGCCTGAACCCCGCAAAAATGCGCGCCTTTTGGGGGAATTTGCCGGATTGTGTTGGCAACCCGGGTGAAAACGGGTAGGTAGAAAGGCTGGGCCGGAAGGCGGCCGTGGCGCGGTCCGCCCCTTGGGGGGGCATGGTTTTCGAGGAGCCATGAAGCTCGTTTTTGCCCTGGTCTTTGTGCTCATCCTGGTGTTCGCGGGCTACCGGTTTTCCTTCCGGCGGCTCTCCATCCCGCACTTGTCCGGACTCCGCCTTACAGGCACGGAGTTTCTGTTCCTCGGGCTTTTGCTGGGGCCGGGATTTGCCGGGCTGCTGGACGAACCCACGTTGCGCGGCCTGAATCCCCTGGTGGGCATGGTGCTCGGCTGGGTGGGGCTTTTGTTCGGGTTCCAGTTCGAAATCGGCAAGCTCAGGCGATTTCCCCGCGAATTTCCCCTGGCCGCCCTCCTGGTTTCCGGCATCACCCTTGCCGTGGTGGGGGCGGCGGCCTATTTAGGGCTAGGCTTTTTGGTGGAGACCCGGCCCGGAATGCAGGCGGCCGCGGCCCTCGCCATGGCCGGGGCCGCCGCGGCCTCCGCCCAGACGGGCCTGGCCCTGGCCCGGCTCCCCGAGCTATCTCCCCGGCGGCACCACATGGTCACCGTGTTGCGCTACATCTCCGGCGTGGACGGGCTTGCCGCGGTGTTCGCCCTGTCTTTGGCCTTCCTCTTCCAGCCCGACATCCTGCACCAGGGCCTCCCCCACCCCCGCCCTTCGGGCATGATCCTTGTTTCCACGCTGTCCTTGATATTCGCCTTCACCCTGCTTCTGAACCGCCGGCAGCCCACGGACGAGATGCTCATGATCGTCCTGGCCATGACCCTGCTGTTGGGCGGGCTGGCCTCGGTGGCCTGCTTCTCCCCCCTGGTGATGAACTTTCTGGCCGGGGTGTGGCTGGTGAACGCCTCCAGGCACAAGGAGCGCATCTACCAGTTCGTGGAGCGCATGGAAAAGCCCTTTTACCTTTTGCTCCTGATCTTTCTGGGCGCATCCTGGAAACTTGCGACCCCGTGGATCTTTGCCGGGGCGGCGGTCTACTTTGTGCTGCGGGCATCGGCCCGGGTGGCCGGTGCGGCGTTGGCCCAAAAGATTCTTTCCGGGCTTTCCGGCATGCCGCCGGTGCTGGGGCTGGGGCTTCTGGAGCAAGGAGGACTGGCCATGGCGCTGATGCTGGAATTTGACCGCGCCTTTCCCGGGCCCGCGGCCCACGCGGCGGTGTCCCTGGTCCTGGTGGCCGCGGTGGCCACAGACCTCGTCCATCCCCTGTTTCTGAAGGCCCTGGCGCACAGGAGCGCGGCATGAGCGTGGGAACCCGCATACGGGAAGCGCTTCCCGACCGCACCTTCCTGGTCGTGCTCCTGCTGTTGGCGGCCGCGGCCTTGGCCGTGCTCCACACGCCCGTGGTCACGAGAATGCAGGAGGCGGGCAGGCTGAACTTCACCATGGGCTTCCTCCTCGTCGCGGCGTGGGCCGGGGCGCGGGTGCTGGCCGGGCTGGGGTTGCCAAAGCTCACCGGCTACATCCTGGTGGGGATCGCCGCCGGCCCGCACGCGTTGAACGTTCTTACCGCGGACATGGTGCAAAGGCTTTCACTGGTGGACGACTTAGCCCTGAACTTCATCGGCCTGGCCGCGGGCGGCACGTTGCAGTTGGCCACCCTCTCCGGCAAGGGACGGACCGTTGCCGCCCAAGTGGTGCTGAGCGTCGTAACGGTGTTTGCCCTGGTGTTTTGCTTCACCCTGTTCCTGGGACCCCTGTTCGCCATGAACAAGGGGTTTTCCTCCCGCCAGATCCTGGCTATGGGGCTTTTGCTGGGCGTTCTGGCCGTGGCCCGGTCACCCTCCTCGGCCATCGCCGTCATCAGCGAAACCAAGGCCAGGGGGCCGTTCACCCAGACCATCCTGGGCGTCACCGTGGTCATCGACGTGCTCATCATCGTGCTGTTCACCGTGGCGCTGACGGTTTCCAAAATGGTGCTGTTCGCCGGAACCCCGGCCAACCTGACGGTGTTTGCCGCGCTTTTGGGGGAGTTGGCCGCCTCGGTGGCCGCCGGGGTGCTGTTCGGCAAGGCCGTCAGCGTCTACATCAACAAAAGCGGCAAGGACCTGGCCCTGTTTTTGCTCTTTTTCGCCCTGGGCGTTTCCAAGTTCACCCAATGGCTGGCCGGGTTCACGGAGGGGCGCTTCGGGGTGTCGTTGTACATAGAACCCCTTTTGCTGTGCATTTCCGCGGGCTTTTTCGTGCAGAACTTCGGCAGGTGCGGAGAGGGATTCATGAACAGCCTGGACCGGTTTTCCCTGCCCGTGTTTTTGCTCTTCTTTTCCCTGGCCGGGGCGTCGCTGAACATAGAGGTGCTTCCCGTGGCGTGGGCCCTGGCCGTCTGCCTGGTCCTGGTGCGGGGGGCCGGCATATACGCAGGAGCCTGGCTTGGCGGGGTGGTGAGCAGGGAGCCGCCCGCGCACCGGAGGCTCATGGGGCTTGGGTATTTCACCCAGGCGGGGGTGTCCATCGGCCTGGCCCACTTGGCCGGCCGCCAGTTCCCGGAGATCGGCATGCACGTGGCCACGGTGGTTCTGGCGGTCATCGCGGTAAACCAGGTCTTCGGCCCCGTGGCCCTGAAGGCCGCCCTGGTCCGCTCCGGCGAAACCCCGGAGACGAAAAAAATAGCCGGGACGGCGCGGCCTTGATTTCTTGATACGGGTACGGGTTTCCCTTATTTCCCCAGCTTACCCTTTGCGTGGGCCTTACGGTCCTCGGCCCCCACCTCCTTGCCCAGGTAGTCGAAATCCTTGAGCGGCACCACGAAATAGACGCCCTGGTGGGGTTTGCCGGTCTGCTCGTAGGCGGCCTTGAGCACATTCACGGCCTGGTCCAGGAGGTCTTCTTCGGTGATGGTGGTAAAAAGGGTCTTGTTGTGGGAGGTGCCGCCGGTGGTGAGGCTGCGGAAGCCCGCAAAGATGGGCACGTGGTTGCTCACGTACTCGAGGATGTCCGTGGAGTCGATGACCGTGCCGCCCGTAATGCCTAGGTCCAGCCACGTGGTGATGATCTCGTCCAAGATCTCTTCGTTGTTGATCACGCAGACCAGAAGGTACATACTCCCCCGCCTGAGTGGCTAGCCCGGATTATTCATGAGCAATTTTGCCCGAGATCGA
>JAFDHW010000350.1 GCA_019308705.1 Deltaproteobacteria bacterium | reverse complement strand
CCCGCTTTGGGCCAGGCCGGTTTCCAGGTCCAGGCGGATGTCCCCGGCCTGGCGGTGCATCTCGGCCACGGCCTCCCTCCAGGCCCGGGCGTACCCCGGCGCGCGGGAGTAGCGCACCGCATTCGCGTCTTCCGCGTACTTCACGTCCGGCAGATACACCTCCACCAGCCCGTCAAAGAGTTTCAGCGCCTCCACGGACTCGTAGGCGTTGGTGTTGTAGAGCACCGGCAGGCAAAGCCCGCGCTTTCTGGCCGTTTCCAGGCTCTGGGCCACTTGCGGGGCCTGGTGGCCGGGCGAAACCAGGCCCAGGAAATGCACGCCGGATTCCTGGAGCGAAAGCGCCAAGTCCGCGAACTGTTCCGCCTCCATGGCCCTGCATGCCACGCCGCCCTGGGAGATCTGGTGGTTCTGGCAATAGGCGCAAGCCATGTTGCAGGAGGAGAAGAACACGTTGCCCACCCCGTTTTGCCCGGAAAAGCAGGGCTCCTCGCCAAGGTGCGGCCCGGCCCAGGCCACGTGGACGGCCGCGTCAAGCCCGCAGAATCCCTTTTCTCCGCCCAGGCGGTCTGCGCCGCACGCACGGGCGCAGACCCGGCAGGGGGAAAGAAGCTCGAGCACGGAGGAGGAAGGCATGGGCCATGCACCTAACCACTTGAAATCGGATGGAACCGGGGTTTCCCGCAGGGTGGATTCCAAGATACACCTTGTGGAGAGAATTTCAATGGAAGAGGGCGGGGCCGCCGGGGAAAATCTCCGGGGCGGGCGCGTGGCAGGACCGTGGAAAACCCGTCTTGACAAGGCCCGTGGCCATGGGAACCATCAAACAAGGAAGCCGGCGGCAGCATGCAACGAGGTGCGGCCATGGCGGAACCACAGCAGGCAAACCCGGCGGTCGTGGGCCTGGCGGGGTTCGGGTTCACCACGCTCATCTTGCAGTTCCACAACCTGGGGTGGTCCGGCGTGGGGCCGGTGGTCTCTCTGGGCCTGGTGTTCGGCGGGCTGGCCCAGCTCATCGCCGGGTTCCAGGAATTCAAGACCGGCAACAACTTCGCCATGAGCGCCTTCTGCTCGTTCGGCTCTTTCTGGATCAGCCTGGGCTTTATCTTCCTGTTCAACCACTTCGGCATCTACGCGGCGTCCGACACGGACCTGGGCTTCTACCTGTTGGGCTGGACCCTGTATACGGGCATCATGTTCATCGGGGCCATGCGCCTGCACGGGGCGTTTGCCGTCGTGTTCCTCACCCTTACCATCGGGTTCGCCCTGTTGACCGCGGCCCGTTTCGGCCATCCCGCGCTCACCAAGGCCGCGGCCATAGACCTCATCATCTGCGCCCTGGCCGCCTGGTACACCATGGCCTCCATCATCTTCGCCCAGGTGTTCGGAAGGCCCGTGCTGCCGGTGGGCAAGCCCTGGATCTGATGTTCCCGCCGCGGTGGGCCGCAAGGCCTGGCGCCGTCCTTTTTCTACTTTTTCGCGAAGAGCAGCGTGTAGCGGACCGGCATGCGGTGCGGGGGAGACGCGGCCAGGTCGAAGCCGGCAAGGCAGGCCTTGAGCAGAAGCGCGGGGTAGCGGGAGGACAGGTGTTTGATCCGGTCCGTGAAACTTTTCCGCCACAGAGGCAAAAGGCCAAACACCTCGCGGGTGATGTCCCGGGTGTGGATGCCGGAAAAACCCGCCTTTTTTAGGCTGCTGGTCCAGTCGGATTCGCTGAACATCTCCGGCGAGGCGATGGCCCGTTTCCAGAACCACAAGAAGGCGTGGTCCAGGGGGCCGGGCCGGGGTTTTCGGATGATGTCCGCCACCGCCAGCCGGCCGCCGGGGGCGAGCACCCGGTATGCCTCGCGGCAAAAGCGGGCCTTGTCGGGATAATGGAACGCCGTCTCAATGGCGTAGAGCCCGTGAAAGCGCTTTTCAGGAAAGGGCAGGGCCATGGCGTCGGCCAGGAAAAAGGAGACCCGGCCATCGAGCCCGCTTTTTTCGGCCCGGGCCTCGGCCGCTTGCACGTGGGAGGGGGTGATGTTGACGCCGGTGATGGTGACGTCCGGGTTTTCCAAGGCGCACAGGCAGGCCGGGCCGCCGACCCCGCAGCCCACGTCCAGCCAGCGGCCTTTTGGGGGCAGGCCCGCCACGGTTTCGCGCACCAGGGCCTTTTGGGCTTCGGCCAGGTCCGCGGCCCCCGGGTCCGGCGCGTAGCCGATGTTGAAGATGCCCGTGTTGCCCGAAATCTCGTCGAACAGATCGTCGAACATCCCGTAATAGTCCAGCACCTGGGCCTGGTCCCGGGTCTTGACAAGGTGCTTCACGCCGTAGGACGCGGCCTGGAGCATTCTTTTCGCACGGGGCGCTTCAAGGTGGAGGTTCTTGAAAACGGAAAGCAATGGCCGCCTCCGGGTTTGCAGAAAAAAAGGACGAGCCGCTTTCTTATGGCAGCTCCAGCACGTCCACCCACTCCATGCCAAAGGCCTCGGCCACGGCCTGGTGGGTGATTTTGCCACGGGCTATGTTCACGCCCTTTTTGATCTCCGGGTTTTCGGCCACAGCATGCTCCCAGCCTTTGTCCGCGATCTCTTGCACGTAGGGCAGGGTGGCGTTGGTGAGCGCCTGGGTGGAGGTCTTGGCCAGGGCTCCGGGCATGTTGGTGACGCAGTAGTGCACGACACCGTCCACGATGTAGATGGGGTCGTCGTGGGTGGTGGGCCGGGAGGTCTCGAAGCTTCCGCCCTGGTCGATGGCCACGTCCACCAGCACGGCGCCGGGTTTCATGGTGGAAAGCATGGCTTTGGTGATGAGCTTGGGCGCCCGGGCCCCGGGGATGAGCACCGCGCCGACCACCACGTCCGCCCGGCGTACCAGCTTTCTTATGGCCGCGGGCGTGGACATGAGCAAAAAGCAGTTGGGCGGCATGACGTCCGAGAGGTAGCGCAGGCGCGAAAGGTTGTTGTCCAAAAGATAGACCTTGGCCCCCAGGCCACAGGCCATCTTGGCCGCGTTCACCCCCACCACCCCCGCTCCGATGACCAGCACCGTGCCCGGATCCACGCCCGGCACCCCGCCCAGAAGCACGCCCCCGCCGCCCTCGGCCATTTCCAGGCACTTGGCCCCCTGCTGCACGGCCATGCGGTCCGCCACCGCGCTCATGGGCGTGAGAAGCGGCAGGGAGCTGTCCGCCTTCTGGATGGTTTCATAGGCCAGGCACACCGCGCCG
>JAFDHW010000349.1 GCA_019308705.1 Deltaproteobacteria bacterium | reverse complement strand
GGCCGTCGGCTGGATCGACAGGATGGAGATCCGAGAAAACTCCATCTGGGGCCGCGTGGCCTTCTCCGCGCCTGGCCTTAAAATACAGCCCGTGCAGGTGGGCTACCGGGTGCGTTCCGGGGCGTCTAAAACCGGCAAGGAGCTGTTGGTCAGCAACTATTAGTTTCACTAAGGAGGAGCAGTCAGGACGGTGCTACATCCGGCGTAGCAGATGCTACAAATCGCATAGCATCCGCTATAGCATCTGCTACAAAACGCAGGCCCAGGCCCTGGCGGCCGCCCATACGGCCCGCACAGGATTTTTGCGTCTACGCGCAGCCGGGAAAAATTTTTCTCAAACCCGGTGTCCAATTTTCTCAAATCCGCTGTCCGCGTACACCGCAGGGCGTTGGCTTGCCATGGCGTTTGCCCGCCGCTTTTGTTCCCATAGAAAAGGGGGCCGGCCGAATGGCCAACCCCCTTGGAATTTGCTGGTGGAGCTGAGGGGACTTGAACCCCTGACCCCATGACTGCCAGTCATGTGCTCTCCCAACTGAGCTACAGCCCCGCTAAGGAAGGCAGAGTTTAAGCATCCCCCGCCCGGCATGTCAACAGGAAGATAAACGGCCGGCCGATTTTCGCAGCCCGGTGCGGAAAGCTCCAGATAAAACGCCCGGGTTCGCGTCCGCCGCCGGGCAGCCGCGCGTCTTGACACCCCTTTCGGCCCTGCCCTATCTTTGCAAAAGAACGCCACGACAGTCCGTCCAGCCAAGGAGAGGCATGAACCATCAGCCGCCTTACAGGCAGAGGGGTGACGAAACCTACAAGGAGTTCGAGGCCACCCAGCTTTACTGCCCCCGGTGCCGCCAGGCCGTGCCCGTGCGCAGCCGGCTCCTGCTGGTGTTGCCCCATGGGGACCAGTACGAATACCTGTGCGCCTACTGCGGCGAGTCCGTGGGCACCAAGATCGACGCCTCGGCCAAGCCCCAAAGCCTCATCTTGTGACCGCTTCCCGCATCTTGACCCCACAGCCGCTCGATGGTACCTGAACAACCCGGGGGCCGGGCCGTCGCCCGGCTTTTTTTCGTTGAAGAAGACCTCCTAGCCCCCAGGCGCGAAAAGGCGCGATAAAGGTTTCATCATGTCCAGGAACACGATTTTCCACAAGATCCTTCAAGACCACGGCGTGGATCCCCCCGCGGCGGGCGAGCCGCTGGCCCTGCCCGTGGACCAGACCCTGACCCAGGACGCCACCGGCACCATGGCCTGCCTGCAGTTCGAGGCCTTGGGGCTTCCCAGGGTGCGCACCCGGCTTTCCGTGTCCTACGTGGACCACAACACCCTGGGCACCACCCCGGCAAACTTCGAGGACCACCGTTACCTGCGCACCATGGCGTCGCGCTACGGCATCGTGTTCTCGCCGCCGGGAAACGGCATCTGCCACCAGGTGCACCTGGAGCGCTTCGGCGTGCCCGGACGGACGCTCCTCGGCTCGGACTCCCACACCCCCACCGCCGGCGGCATCGGCATGGCCGCCATGGGCGCCGGCGGCCTGGACGTGGCCATGGCCATGGCCGGCGAACCCTTCTCCCTGTCCATGCCCAAGATCGTCCTGGTGCGCCTGTCCGGAAACCTCTCCCCCTGGGTCACGGCCAAGGACGTGATCCTGGAGATCCTGCGGCGGGAAACCGTCAAGGGCGGGGTGGGATGCGTGTACGAGTACGGCGGGGAAGGCGTTTCAACCCTCACCGTGCCCCAACGCGCCACCATCACCAACATGGGCGCGGAACTGGGCGCAACCACCAGCATCTTCCCCAGCGACGAAAACACCCGCGCATTCATGGCCGCCCAGGGCCGCGAGGACGACTGGACACCCCTTTCCCCGGGCGCGGACGCGGAATACGACCGCGTCATCGACATCGACCTCTCCGCCCTCGAGCCCCTGGTGGCCAAACCCCACATGCCCGACCAGGTGGCGCCCGTCTCCGAACTCGCCGGCAAACCCGTGGATCAGGTGGTCATCGGCTCGTGCACCAATTCCAGCTTCCGCGACCTGGCCACCGTGGCCGCGGCGCTTTCCGGCAGGGCCGTGTGCCCCTCCACCCAACTGGTCATCGCCCCGGGCTCCCGCCAGGTGCTCTCCATGCTGGCAAAGTCCGGCGCGCTCTCCGATCTCCTCTCCGCCGGCGCGCGCATCCTGGAGTGCGCCTGCGGCCCGTGCATCGGCGTAGGCCAGGCCCCGCCATCGGGCGGCGTCACCCTCCGCACGGTGAACCGGAACTTCAAGGGCCGTTCCGGCACGCCCGACGCGGGCGTCTACCTGTGCTCCCCGGAAACCGCCGCCGCCGCCGCGCTCACCGGCGTGTTCACCGACCCCCGCGAACTGGGCGATTACCCGGACATCCCCATGCCCCAAACATTCGCCGTGGACGATTCCCTGTTCATCCTCCCCTGCGGCCCCGGTGAAAAACCGGAAGTGATCATGGGCCCCAACATCAAGCCCCTGCCCAAGGGCAAACCCCTTTCCGGCGACCTCACCGGCACGGTGCTGTTGAAGCTTTCCGACAACATCACCACCGACGACATCATGCCCGCGGGCGCAAAGATCCTTTCCCTCCGCTCCAACGTGCCCGCCATATCCGAATACGTGTTCTCCGGCATCGACCCGGAATTCTCCAAGCGCGCAAAACACCACGGCGGCGGCATCGTGGTGGCCGGCGAAAACTACGGCCAGGGCTCCTCCCGCGAACACGCGGCGCTGGCCCCCATGCACCTGGGCGTCCGCGCCGTGGCCGCCCGCTCCTTTGCCCGCATCCACCGCGCAAACCTCGTCAACTTCGGCATCCTCCCGCTGATCTTCGACAACGGCGCGGATTTGGACAACATCTCCCAGGGCGACATCCTCACGCTCCCGGACGCCCGGGAAACCATCCTCACCAGGGACCGCTTCTCCCTGAAAAACCAGACCACCGGAACCGATATCCCGGTCCATATAGACCTCTCCCCGGCCGAAAGAGAAGTAGCCGCCGCCGGCGGCAGGCTGGCGTGGTACAGGGAGAACAAGAAGTAGGAGAAAAAGATTGCGGGAGGGACCTTTTTCGAGAAAAAGGTCCCTCCCGCACCCTCCCCCAAAAAGCTTTTCGGACCGGGAAAGCTTCGCTTTCCCTTTGAATAATACTCTTTTAAGGAGCAAAGTTTTGCAAAGAATTTCCGAGTTATTAAATGAAAT
>JAFDHW010000348.1 GCA_019308705.1 Deltaproteobacteria bacterium | reverse complement strand
GCCGCCCAGAAGGGGAAGGTGGAAGGCGGCCCGGGCCAGTGCCCGGTTGGTCCCGCCGAGCATGGCCTCCCCGGCGGGCAGGGAATACAGTTTTTCCTGGGCTTTTCCCAACAGGCGCATGAGGTTCGGCATGGCGCTCTCCTGTGCAGGGTCTCCCTGGCGGGGAGGGTTGCAGACGTTCTTGGGCTGGTGGGTCTTCCTACCACGTTGCCGGGGGACGATGAAAGAAAAACGTGCTTTCCGCCCCCTGCCCAAGAACGGGGCGCAATCCGGCCCGCCCATGGATTCCGGATCGAAATTCCTTCCCATATCAACCCGTTATCTTTATAATGCCGCCATGTCCCGGAAAACGTTTCCCCAGCAGACTTCCGTGCTCATCGTGGGCGCGGGCCCGGCGGGGCTGTCCGCAGCGCTTGCCTTGAGCCGCGCCGGCGTGGACGCCGTGCTCATCGACGCCAGAAAGCGCATCGGCCACCCGGTGCGGTGCGCTGAAATGACGCACAGGCTGCTTTTTGAAATCCTTGGCGTACAGCCGCGGCCGACGTGGGTCCGGTGGGTTTTGGGCAAGTCCGGGCTGGTGGTGCTCAACCGGCCGCGCCTGGAGGAGGACCTAGCCGGCCTGTGCGCGGAAAAAGGCGTAGGCGTGTTTCCGGAAACCAGCCTGTTCGGCCTTTCGCCGTTTGACGGCAAAGGGCGCAAAGCCCTTGTCCTCCACCGGGGCCGGGCCAGGGAGGTTTATGCGGCGTGCGTCATCGCCGCGGACGGAATGGCATCCGCCACCGCGCGGCTGGCCGGCCTGGCCGCTCCCCTCGGTCCGCAGAAGGTGGCCTCCTGCGCGTTCCAGATGATTACAGGGGCCAAGCCGGAACAGGAAAGCAATCCGTTTTTGGGCCCGCTTCCTTCCTATCCCTTCCCCTTGTTTTACTTCTGGGCGCTTCCCCAGGGCCGCGGCCGCATAAACGCAGGCATACTAGTCCCCGGCATGGACGGTGGAAGGGCCCGGTTCCTCCTCGACAGGGCCATCGCCAACACCCGGGCGTTTTCCGGGGGAAGGCCGGGAAAATTCCATTGCGGTCTGCTCCCCTTGGGCGGGCCGCTCAAACGGCTGGTCGGCGACGGCATCCTGGTTACCGGAACGGCGGCGAGGTTGGTATCCGTGGGAGGGGAAGGCATCCTCCCGGCCGCCTTCAGCGGCCGGGAGGCAGCCCGGACCGTGGCGGACCATCCTGGTTCCTCCGCCGAAGCCCAAAACCTGGCCGCCTTTCCCCGCCGCATAAAGAATTTGATCGACCATTACGCGGATGGATGGAACAGGGTGGAAAAAGGGATGCCCTTGGGCAAAAGCCCTTGGGAAACCCTGGACGGGAAAAATCTGAGCCGGTTCCAGGGATGATGAAGGAAAGACCGCGATAAGCGTCGTGGTTCGAGCGCCATGAGGATTTGGGCCGTTACGCCATGAAGCCGTTTCCCTCCCAGACCTCCGTGCTCGTCGTGGGCGCGGGCCCGGCGGGCCTGTCCGCGGCGCTTGCCTTGAGCCGCGCCGGGGTGGACGCCGTGCTCATCGACGCCAGGGAGCGCATCGGCCACCCGATGCGGTGCGGGGAAATGGTCTTTCCCTATTACTTCAGCGTGCTGGGCCTGGAACCCCGCAGGCAATGGCTCCGGTGGAACCTGCCCAAGGCGCGCATGGTGGTGCTGAACCGGCCCCGCATGGAGTTCGAGCTTTCGGAAATCATCGCGTCCAGGGGGGTGGGGGTGTATTCCGGCACGCCCCTGGTCGGCCTGGGTCCTTTTGACGGCAAGGGCCGCTGCGCCAAGGTGCTGTGGAAGGGTAAAAAACGGGAAATTTACGCCGGCTGCGTCATCGCGGCGGATGGCACCGCTTCCGTCACCGCGCGCCTGGCAGGCCTGGACGCCCGCCTCCCACCGGGAAGGGTTGCCTCCTGCGTGGTGCAGATTCTCTCGGGCGCAAAACCCGCCATGGAGGATTCCTATTTCGTCCAGCCCGTCGCCCCGTTCTATTTCTGGGTCATTCCCAATGGATTCGGCAGGTTGAACGTGGGGCTGGGGGTCATGGGGACCGAGGCGGGCCGGGCGCGGTTTCTTCTTTCCCGCCTGGCGGCCGCCACGAAAGCTTTTTCCGGAGGGAAGGTGAAGGAAACCTTCTGTGCGCTGATGCCTGCCAGGCGCCCCATGGCCCCGCTGGTCCACGACGGGTTGATGGTGACCGGCAACGCCGGCCGGTTGATGGACAAGGGCGGTTCCGGTATCCTTTCCGCGGCGTTGAGCGGGCGGGCCGCCGCCGAAACCATTATCGGCCTCAACGGGGCCGACCCCACGGCAACCGCCTTGGAAGGTTATGTCCAGAGGATCGATCCCCTGCTCAAAAGGCTGGAAGCCTTGTGGGACCTGATGGAAACGGGACAAGCCCCATCGCCCCCCATTCTGGGCATGGAGCGCGGGCAGCTTCCGCCGCAATACCTGGAAATCGGACCATGAGCGACGAACGTCCGCAGAACCCTGAAAACGACCGGCGAAAGCTCCTCCGCATGGGTGCGGGGCTTTTGGCCGGCGGGCTTGTGGGAGGCCGGCTCCTGTCCGGGGCGCTCGGCCGGGCCCGGGGCAAGCGCGTGGAGGTGAACGATGCCTGCACCGCGTGCATGGGGTGCATCGCCGTGTGCCCCACCTCGGCCATCCAGGCCGGGCCCAAGGGGCCCCGGTTCATCCAGGAGTCCTGCATCAAGTGCGGGTACTGCGCCACGGTGTGCACGGTGGCGGCCATCCGCGTGCTTCCGGGGGACATCCCATGAGGCGGCCGCGCAGCCGGAAAATCGTGCAGGCGGCATGCCTGGTCTTTTTCGCCGCTTTTCTGGCGTTTCCGGGCCTCCTTTCCTGGGCGGACTTTTCCTTTGGCCTTTTGCCTTCCGCGGGCGCGGGGCGCCTGGCCGCCCGGATGCTTGGCGCGGGCCTGGTGTTCTTTCTGCTTTTTATGGTTTCCGGCCTGCTGGTGGGCCGGGCCTTTTGCGGATGGGTCTGCCCGTTGGGGACCCTTTCCGACGGCGTGAACTGGGTGGCGGGCAAAAAACCCCGCGGCAGGCGGCTTGCCCCGGCAAGGCACGCGGTAGCCGCGGGCCTGTGGGTGGCCGCGGCCCCCGCGGCCCTGGGATTTTCCGCCATTTTCTACCTGGCCCCCCTGGCCTGGGCGTCCCGCCTGGGCGCGGCGCTGCCCGGGCTCAAGCCCGACCCCATGGGCCTGTTGGCCGTGCTATCCGTGTTCGCGGGCATAGAGAAGCTTTTGGGCAGGAGGGGATTCTGCCGGGTGGTGTGTCCGGCCGGGACCACCCTGGGGTGGGCGGCGGCCGCCTCGCCCTACGCCCCCCGGCGGGGGGAGGGCTGCACGGATTGCGGGAAGTGCGCGTCGTTGTGCTTTACCGGCGCGCTGGGCCGGGAATCCTACCGGCCGTCCATGTGCCTCCACTGCCGGGAGTGCGTGGAACAATGCCCCTCCGGCGCGCTGTCCTTTGGCTGGGGCAAACCCTTCCCGGCGGACGCCTCCCGCCGGTCCGTCCTGGCCGCCCTGGCCGGGGGCGCGGTGGCCGGGGCGCTTTTGGCAAAGGCCGCCCCGGCCAAAGCATCGGCCCCGGCCCCGGTCCGGCCGCCGGGCGCGGTCTCCGAGGACGTGTTTTCCGATTTGTGCGTGCGGTGCGGGTCCTGCGTGCGGGCCTGCCCGACGGGCGGCATCGTGGCCGCAGGGCCAGCGCATGGCGCGCGGATGTTCCAGACCCCCATCCTCTCCGGCCGGGACGGGGGGTGCGACTACCTGTGCAACGCCTGCACCGCGGTGTGCCCCACCGGGGCGCTTTCCCCCCTTTCCCTGGAGGCCAAGCAGAAGGCGAAGATCGCCCGGGTCGACCTGGACCGCCGCCTGTGCCTGCCCTTTTCCAGGGGATACGCCTGTTTGTGCTGCTTTGCCGCCTGCCCCACCGGGGCCGTACGCCTCGAGCCCTCGGGAAGGGCTCTTCCCTGGGGCGACCCCCTGTTTTACCCCAAGGTGGATCAACAAGCCTGCATCGGCTGCGGCCTGTGCCAGGCCGCCTGCCCGGTGGCGGGCGATGGGGCCGTCCGCATTTCCCCCGACCAGAAGGAAGCCTGAAAGGCTACTCCCTTCGTTTCCGCTGCCGGAACTTCAGCCGGATAGGGGTCTTGTCCAGGCCCGCGCCCTTGGCGATGGCGTTTTTCAGGTAGCGTTCGTAGGAAAAGTGGATGCCTTTGGGCTGGTTCACGAAGAGCACGAAGGTGGGCGGCTTGGCGGCCGCCTGGGTGGCGTAGTAGAACTTCACCGGCCGGCCCCGGTACAGGGGGGGCTCGTGGCGGGCCACGGCTTCCTCGAGCACGCGGTTTAAGGGGCCGGTGGAAAGGCGGCTTTCGTACTGGGCATACACCTGGTCCACCAGGGGCAGGATTCTGTTCACCCGCAGACCCGTCTTGGCGCTCACCGTCACAAAGGGCGCGTAGGGCAGAAATTTCGCCCGGTCCCGGAAGCCGCGCTCGAATTTGACGGCCGCCTTGGGGTCGCCCTGCACCAGGTCCCACTTGTTGGCCGCCACCACCACCCCGCAGCCCCGCTCCGCGGCGTAGCCGGCCACGTGCAGGTCCTGGTCGGTGAGCCCCTCGGCAGCGTCCAGGAGGAGCAGGGCCACGTCGCAGCGCTCCAGGCTTTTTAGCGCCCGCACCACGGAAAACTTTTCCAACGTTTTTTTCACCCGTCCCTTGCGGCGGATGCCCGCGGTGTCCACCAAGAGGTAGGGCCTGGCCCCGGCCCGGCACAGAGTGTCCACGGAGTCGCGGGTGGTGCCGGGCACGTCGGAAACCACCAGGCGGCGGTCCCCCAGAAGACGGTTGATGAGGCTGGACTTGCCCACGTTGGGTCGGCCCACCACCGCCACCCGCACCATGTCCTCGTCCGTGGCCTGTTCCTTTTCCTCCGGGAGCACCGCCACCAGGTCCTCCAAAAGCTCTAAGATGCCCAGGCCGTGCTCCGCGGAAATG
>JAFDHW010000347.1 GCA_019308705.1 Deltaproteobacteria bacterium | reverse complement strand
ACCCACCCCAGGGGATCTTCGGCCCGTCCATACTGGATGTCCGTGATGGCGTCGTAGAACTTCTGGGCCACGGGGCCCACCTCGCCGTTGCCGATGTGGATGACGCGGTCGCCGTAGCGAAGCTCGCCCACCGGCGAGATCACCGCGGCGGTGCCGGTGCCGAACACCTCGGAAAGCTTTCCGGATTCGTGGGCGGAAAACACCTCCTCGATGGACACGGGCCGCTCGGACACGGGAATGCCCCAGTGCTTGGCCAGGCGGATGACGGAATCCCGGGTGATGCCGGGCAGGATGCTTCCGGAAAGAGCCGGGGTGACAAGTTCGCCGTCCATGACAAAGAAGATGTTCATGGACCCCACCTCCTCCACCATCTCCCTTTTGACCCCGTCGAGCCACAGGACCTGGGTGTAGCCCTTTTCATGGGCCTTCAAGGCGGCATAAAGGCTGGCCGCGTAGTTGCCCGCGGTCTTGGCCTCGCCCACACCGCCTCTCACCGCGCGCACGTGGTGCTCGGAAACCCAGATCTTCACCGGCGCGAAGCCCTCGGAGTAGTAGGCGCCCACCGGCGACAGGATGATGAAGAACAGGTAGGTGTGCGAGGCCCGCACGCCCAAAAAGGCGTCGGTGGCGATGATGGTGGGCCGGATGTACAGGGAAGTGCCCGGCGAGGAGGGGACCCAGTCGCGCTCCAGGTCCACCAGCTTCTTCAAGGCGTAAAGCGCCTCGGCCTCGTCGATGTTGGGAATGCACAAAAGGTCCGCGGACCGGTTGAACCGGGCCATGTTCGCCTGGGGGCGGAACAGCTGGATGCCGCCCGACGGCGTGCGGTACGCCTTCAGGCCCTCGAAGATGGCTTGGCCGTAGTGCAGCACCATGGTGGCCGGGTCCAGGGAAAGGGGGCCGTAGGGCACGATGCGGCCGGAATGCCATCCCTTGTCCGGCGCATAGTCCATGAGAAACATGTGGTCGGTGAACACGGTGCCGAACCCCAGTTGGTCGTCGGCGGGCCGGGTCTTGGTCTTTTCCGCCCGGGTGATGGTGAGTTCCATCCGTATCCTCCAAGAAACCTGATAACGTTACGACGAGAGTTCCTCCGCCGGCAAAATGCATGGCCCGGCTGTGTCCGCGCCGGGAGAAAACGCCCCGGGCTCCATGGCGAGGGCCAGAAACCGCACCGCCGCCGTCCGGATTTCGGGGAACAGCCGGCCGGCCAGGACGGCCCCGTTCGTGTCCGCCACCACTCCCCACAGGGAAAGCTTCGGGCCGGACCCGTCCCGGGCCAAAAACCCGCTCGTTCCGGTGAGCGCCAGAGACCCCTCCATGCGGCGGGTGGCCCACACGCCCTGGGCCTCGTCGAACACCGCCACCACCGCCGAGGAGGCGCCGCCCCAGACGGTGACCCAGGCGCAGGGGGCGTCCACCTCGCCGGGCAGGGTCTCGAAAAGCTCGGTTCCCGGCGGCAGGCTCCCCGCGAACCACGGGGGGCCGGAAAAGGGTTTCCGGATGGTCAAGGCGCGTCCTTCCGCCAACGGTCCGAAATTTTCTTTCATAAACCCAAAAACAGAATTTTACAAGGAGCCCGTCTTTCAGGGCAAACGCATATGCGTCAGCTTGTGGGACGCATTGTCCGCCCGGGGGTCTTCCACGCCGGAAACGTATGCAAACAAACCATTCGCCTCCATGTCATCCTCCCGTTATCATTAATAATAACGGCAAGTTAGCACAAAGGCCCAAAAAGGTCTGGAATGTTATCGCTTTCAGACGACCCCAATCCCCGGCTTGCCCTTGTCCGCGAAAATCTCATATGCGTTTGCCCTGGGGCCTTGAGACCCCGGCTTTACGCCGCCAAAATATGGTGCTATCAAAGGAAAAGGTCAAACCTCTATCAAAGGAGCCATTTTATGGCAGACGATGTTTACAAGAAACTCGCCAAGGTTTTGGACACCCTGCCCAATGGGTTCCCGCCGTCCCCGACCGGCGCGGAGATCAAGCTGCTGAAAAAGATCTTCGAGCCCGAGGAGGCCGAACTGTTCTGCGACCTGCGCCTGAAATTCGAGACCCCGGAGCAGATCGCCCAGCGCACGGGCCGCCCGCTGGAGGGCCTGGACGAGATGCTCACCCGCATGTGGAAAAAGGGCCAGATCTTCGGCGTGGATTTCGGGACCACCCGGGTGTTCAAGATGATGCCCTGGGCCTTTGGCATCTACGAGTTTCAGATTGACCGCATGGACCGGGAGTTCGCCGAGCTCTGCGAGGAATACAACCCCGTGTACGGCGTGCAGTTCTTCAACACCAAGCCCGCGCTCATGCAGGTGGTGCCCGTGAAGGCGGACATCCCCGCAGTCCAGGAGGCGCTGCCCTACGAGTCCGTGAGCAAAATCATCGAGGCGGGCCAGTCCTTTGCGGTGAACGACTGCATCTGCAAGAAGGAGCGCCGCCTGCTGGACAAGGGCTGCGACAAGCCCCTGGAGGTGTGCATGGGCATCGCTCCCGCGCCCGGCGTGTTCGAGAACTACCACTGGGGCCGCGTCATTTCCAAGGAAGAGGCCTACCAGGTTCTGCAAAAGGCCGAGGAGGCGGGCTTGGTCCACCTTTCCGGCAACTATCAGAACGGCCAGTTCTTCATCTGCAACTGCTGCGGGTGCTGCTGCGGCGTGCTCCAGGGGCTGAACCAGTTGAACCTGCCGCTTTCCAAGGTGGTGAACAGCCACTTTTTCGCCACCATCGACCCGGACCAGTGCGTGGCGTGCGGGGTGTGCGCGGACGAGCGCTGCCAGGTGCGGGCCATCGAGGAGGGAGAGGACTTCTACCGGGTGTTGGAGGACCGGTGCATCGGCTGCGGCCTGTGCCTGTCCACCTGCCCGTCCGAGGCCGTCACCCTGCACAGGCGGCCGGACAGCCAGTGGGACCTGCCTCCGGAAAATGAAGACGAGTGGTTCGAGCAGCGGGCCAAGAACCGCGGCGTGGACTACAGCCCGTATCGGTAAAGGCCCTTGCCCCTAACCCGGATTATTCACGAGCAATTTTGCCCGAGATCGAATTTTTCTTTATTTTCAATCCGTTGGAGCTGTTTTTTGGGTCTTGCGCCAAAGACAGTCTGATTATTGGAGGAATTCCGCCATTCGGGCTAACCAATCCCCCGGGATACCGCCCATCCCGGGGGCTTTTTTCTTCCCGGGTACCAGCGGTCCCGGTACTCCCCGTGCTGGTGCCAGTAGATTACCTGCACCCGCC
>JAFDHW010000346.1 GCA_019308705.1 Deltaproteobacteria bacterium | reverse complement strand
GTCCTGGGCGTTCTTCAAAAAATCCACGGGCGAAAGGTCGCCGAACCCGCCGGTGAGATCCGCGCCGGCGCAGAAGATCTTGTCCCCGGTGGCCGTGAGGATGAAGGAGCGCAGGTCCTTGTTGCCCGCGGCGGCGTCCAGGGCCGCGTTCAGGCCCTTGAACACCTCCAGGGAAAGCTGGTTGGCCTTGGGCTTGTTGATGGTGGCCACGGCCGTCTGGCCCTTGGTTTCGAACAGCACGGCGTCCGACATGGCGTCCCCCCTTATTTGCCGAAGTTCTTGAAGGAGCCGTCCGCCACTTCGGGCTCGGGTTTGAAGATGGAAAGGCCGAAGCGGTCGTGGAGCTTCTCCAGGCTGGCGGTGAGCATGGAAGGCTCCACGTTGGCGCAGATGGTGAAGGGGCCGGCAAAGGCCTTCATGCCGTGGACCACGCCCGCGTCGATGTCCTCCACGGACGCGGCGATGCCCTCCTTGTAGACCCGCACGGCCTCGTTGAGCTGGATGGCCAGAAGCTCCATGGGCGTGATGTCCGTGGTCTCCTTGGAGGTGTCGATGACCGCCTTGCCGTTTTCCCACGCAAAGATGCCCTGGCCGGTCTTCATGCCCAGGTCGCCCTTGTCGATCTTTTCCTTGATGACCCGGCCCGGCGCGAACTCCGGCGAAAGGGTCTTTGCGTAGTAGTCCAGGGTGTGGGCGAACACGTCCAGGCCCACGAAATCCGCCAGCTCGAAGGGGCCCATGGGCATGCCGGTCTTCCGCATGGCCGCGTCCAGCTCCTGGGGCGGAATCTTGCCCTCGTCCAAAATGGCGTTTAAAAGCGCCTGGTTGGGGGCGCTGATGCGGTTCACGATGAAGCCCGGCCGGTCCTTCAGCACCTTCACGGGAATCTTGCCGATCTTTTGGGTGATCTCCACCAGGAGGTCCGCGTTTTCGTCGGTGGATTTGTCGCCCTTGATGATCTCCACCAGCTTCATGCGGTTGACCGGGTTGAAGAAGTGCATGCCCAAAAAGCGCTCCGGGTTTTCCACCGCCGTGGCGATTTCCGAGATGCTCATGGTGCTGGTATTGGTGGCCAAAATGGCGTCCGCGGGCGCGAGATCGCTCACGTTCTTGAACACGGATTTTTTCAGGTCCATGATCTCGGGCACGGCCTCGATGACCACCTGGGCGTCGGACACGGCCGCGGCCAGGTCCGTGGTGGGCTGGAGCAGGTTTTCCAGGATGTCCTTGGCCTGGTCGGCGGGAATCTTGCCCTTGCCCACCAGAAAGTCCAGGCTCTCCCGGATGCCGGCCATGCCGCGCTCCAGAAACTCGTCCTTGATGTCCTGCATGGCCACGGTGTAGCCCGCCTGGGCGCACACCTGGGCGATGCCGTGGCCCATGGCCCCGGACCCCACGACGGCGATCTTCTTCACGTCCGCGATGTTCATAATGCCTCCCGTTTTCAAGGGTCTATGGGTGAAGGGTTAGACTGACATGTCAGTCTAAGATGCACGCCAAGTACCATCCCAGGCCGGGAGCGTCAACGGTTTTTTTGGCGGACGGCAGGGCCTGGGCGCTGCCGACTAGGCCGGTTCCAGGCTGAGGGTGAGGGTACGGGGGTCGGCTTTGGTCACTTTTACCTTGATGTGGTCTTCCGGGGACAAAGACGGCGTGCCGGAGGTGATGGGGAGGGGGGCTTCCACCATGGTTTCGGTCAAAAGCACCATGTAGCGGTCGCGGCGGCGGTCCAGGACCAGGGCGTCCTCCTTTTGGCCCATGCGGGAGCGCAGGTAGTGGATGAGCCAGTAGCGGGTGCGGGTGAACTGGAGCCGGGAGACCTTGGACAGGGGACGCTCCAGGTTCATGATGATCTCCTCGATTTCCTCCCTGCTATACGGCGTTTCCAGGCCCAGGACGCCGCGGACCTGGCGCTGGGTGACCAGGTCCAGGTATTTGCGGATAGGCGAGGTGCCGGTGGTGTAGGCTTCCACGCCCAGGCCGGAGTGGGGGGCCGGGTCCGGGGACAGGACGAACCGGGACAACTGGCGGCGTTGCATCCAGTTTTCGTACAGGCTGCCCCGGTCCCTTTCAAACAGGCGCTTATTGGGCGCGGGCTGGGAGCGGAAAACCGCGGGGCAGTCGTGGTCGCGGAGAAACTCCGCGAACAGGCGGTTGGCCAGGATCATGAACTCGGCCACCATGCTGCGGGAGGCGCTTTCGCGGTGTATGCGGTGCACGGACACGTCCTTTTCCGGCGAAACCCACACGTTGACCTCGGGCAGGCTGATATGAAGCGCCCCCGCGTCCAACCGGCGTTCGCGGAGCTTTTGCGCCAAATCCACCAGAAGGATGATCTCCTTGTCCTCGTTCGCCATGAGATTGGCGTCATGGTAGGTCATCTGGCGCTGAACGCGCACCAGGCTCTGGGTGATCTCGTAGTCCAGGACGTTGGCCTCGCGGTCCAACTGGATGAGCAAGGACACCGCGGGCCGCACCGCGCCCTGGTGGAGCGACAAAAGCCCGTCGGCCAGCACGGGCGGGAACATGGGGATTTTTTCGTCGGGCATGTAGATGGACGAGCCGCGCTTGGCGGCCTCGGCGTCCAGGAGGTCTTTCCGGCGGATGAAGTGGGCCACGTCGGAGATGTGCACGCCCAGGCGCAGGTAGTCTCCGTCGGCCTCCACGGACAGGGCGTCGTCAAAGTCCGCCGTGGACTGGCCGTCCACGGTGATGAGCGAAAGGCCGGTCAAATCGCGGCGCTGGCACGGGTCCGGCACGGAGCCGGGGCTTTCCGACAGCAAAATGGCCCGGCCGGCCACCTCGTCAGGAAACTCCCGGGGCACCTCCAGGCGCAGGGCTTCCACGTTCTCCCAGGGGGAGAGGATTCCCAGGCGCACCAGGGGGCCGAACAGGTCTTCGTGGGAACGGATGCCCGCCGCACGGAGCACGGGCTTGACCACGTCCTGGCGGGGGGCCTCCCCGTCGAACAGGAAGGTGGAGTACAGCAGGTCCTCGAATTCGGGATGCCTGGGGGGAGACTGGCCGCCGGGCGTGGCCATGACCTCCTTCAGCCAGGCCGCGGCGGCCTCGATGGTTTCGGCCCGTTCCTTTTCCCTGGCGGCGCGGGCGCGGATCTCCTCCACTTGCTCTTCGGTGTGGGGGAAAAACCGGGTGTTGTCGAACCGGAAGTAGAGGCGGTCTTCGAAAAACGCGCGCACGACCGCGGACACCCGGTCCGCGTCCGCCTCGGCCCCAAAGGCGAA
>JAFDHW010000345.1 GCA_019308705.1 Deltaproteobacteria bacterium | reverse complement strand
GCATTCCTCAAAGAAACAGCGTGCATTTTTCAAGGACCCTTCAATTGGCACTTAACCTGTTTAAATCCGTATAAATATTTTATTCGGTGAAATTTTTCATGAATAATTCGGGGTGAGGACTTTCACCTCCAAGTGGGTACGCCCTGCCGGGCGCACAAACAAAAAGCCCCCGGCCTTCCGGCCCGGGGCTTCTGCTTTTTACAGGCGATACCCGTTAATCCACGGAAACCCTTTGGCCGGGGTAGATCATGGACTGCCGGGAGAGTCCGTTGATGGCCAAAAAGCGCTCCAGGCTCATGCCGTGCTCCTTTGCGATGGAGGAGGGGCAGTCGCCGATGCGCACCACGTAGGTGCGGGCGCCCGGCGAAAGTTCCTTGCCCCCGGGGATCTTGAGCTCCTGGCCGATGACCAGCCGGGTGGAGGTCAGGCCGTTGGCCCGCTGGATGGCTCCCACGGTGGTGCCGTAGCGCCGGGCCAGGGTCCACAAGGAATCTCCCCGCCGGACCTCGTGCACCGCCGGAACCGCTCCGCCCGCCGCCACCGGGGCCACATAGCCCCTGCCCATGGGAATCTTGAGCACCCGGCCCGCCACGATGTAGTCCTTGCGGGAAAGCCCGTTGGCCCGTTGGATGGCCGCCACCGAGGTGTGGAACCGCCCGGCGATGGCGGAAAGGGAGTCGCCGCGGCGGATCTTGTAGCGCACAAAGGCCGGCCGGGGCAGCTCCCGCACAGGGATTTCCCCCAGTTTTTTGCTCAGAAATTCCTTTTTGCCCGGGGGAACCCGCAAGGTGTAGGGGCCGGCGGGGGTGATCTGGTGCCTGAGTTCGGGGTTTAAGTCTTCCATCAGGGCGGCGTCCACCCCGATGGACCGGGCGATGTCCTTCAGGTGCATCTGGCGCGAGATGACCAGGGTTTCGTACTCCAGGGGCTCCTCGGGTTCCGGGAGGTCCATGCCGTACTTTTCCGGGTTCTTGATGATGAGCAACGCCGCCAAAAACCGCGGCACGTAGCGCGCGGTCTCCTGGGGCAGGCGCTCGTAGAGGTCCCAGAAGTTGTCCAGATAGTTCACCCCGTTGGACCGGATGACCCTCAGAACCCTTCCCTCGCCGCAATTGTAGGCTGCGAGCACCGTGGTCCAGTCCCCGAAGATCTGGTGCAACTCCTTCAGGTAGGCGATGGCCGCGATGGTGGATTTCACCGGGTCCATGCGCTCGTCGATGTAGAGGTTTCTGGACAGGCCGAACTTGTAGCCCGTGGAGGCGATGAACTGCCAGGGGCCCAGGGCCCGGGCCCGGGACAGGGCCTTGACCTTGAATCCGGACTCGATGAGCGGCAGCCAGGAAAGCTCTTCGGGCAGACCCGCCGCCTTGAGCTCGCGGGCGATCAGGGGGCGGTACCGGCCCGAGCGACGGTAGGAATTCAGGAAGAAATACTTCTCCGGGCCGGTGAACCGTTCCAGTTCTTTCTTGACGTAGTCGTTCTCCACCAGGGGAATGGCGTTGTGGTTGCCCGTGGCCACCGCGTGGCGGGAAGCATAGATCTCCAGCGTCCTGCGGGAGATGAGGTAGCGCAGGTCGTCCTTTTGCTGGATGAACTGGGGGTCGTCGCCCGTGTCCACGGAAAGGATGAGGGCGTAGGCCTGGTCCAGGGATTCCAGGGCCTTCTCCAGCTCGCCCTTTTGCCAGAACTCCTGGGCCATGCCGCAGATTTCCAGGGCTTCGTCCAGGATTTTCTGGGTGCCGTTGCCGGGTTTTTCCGGCTCGGGTTCGGCCGCGGGCCCTTCGGCTTCGGCGGGCTCTTCGGCTTCGGCGGCGGGGGGCGGCTGGACCGCGGCTTCCAAGGCCAGCACGGAGGAGTTCTCCCACACCGCGTCCGGCCAGGAGGGATATTCGGGGACATCGGGCAGCTCGGCGGGCTGGTAGGCCCCCTCTCCGCCGGGGCAGGCGGCGGGTTCTTCCCCCCCGCCCAGGTCCACGAGTTTTTGCCCAATGGAGGAACAGCCGGCTACGGCAAGGACAGCCAAAAAGAGAATCAAGCGGGAAACAACGTGTCGCATGACGCAGTATTCTTCCAAACCCTGGAGAGGGCCGCCCCGGTACGCCCCTGGGGCCGAATGTCCCTCGGTATCAATTAGCTGCGGGTGATGTCAATGGGGTGTAAGTTGTATACGGGAACATCCCGAATGAAAAGCATTATACCTTTGGCCCGCGCAAATTTCCAGGAAGTTTTGGGGTGGCGGGAGCGCATTTTCGGGGGCGGGAAAAAATTCGCAAGGGAGGCAAATTCCCTATTGCGTCCGCGAGGACAATGAAGTATGGAATCGGGTTGCTTGTCCCCGGGGAAAAGCCGGGGGACGGGAAGGGGAGAAAATCCGAGAAAACGGGAGATTCCGCGGAAAAAGAATCCTCTTCCGGCTTGAAAGTTTGCAGACCGGATACTATATTGCCAAGTCGTGCTTGCTCCTCGGCAACGCGGCTGGTATAGATTTCTTTTTTGTGCTTGGGGCGAGACCCCGGCCGGCGGAACAACCCCGGGCCAGCGTAGCTCAGTTTGGCAGAGCGGCTGATTTGTAATCAGCGGGCCGGGGGTTCGAATCCCTCCGCTGGCTCCAAAGGCGATGCTAGGTGGGGTTACCGAGTGGCCAAAGGGAACAGACTGTAAATCTGTCGGCGCAGCCTTCGGAGGTTCGAATCCTCCCCCCACCACCAGTCTTTTGGGGGACGACGACATGGCCAACACGCCCGGCGCCTGGCGGGCGCGTGCATATAATAAAGGTTACGCGTTGCCGCAGGCCGACCCCGCCCCGCGGCAACGCGCCAGGTTGCGGGAGTAGCTCAGCTGGTAGAGCTCCAGCCTTCCAAGCTGGATGTCGCGAGTTCGATCCTCGTCTCCCGCTCCAAAGCCGGTTCGACCGGTGGCGGCCTAAGCCCACGTAGCTCAGTAGGTAGAGCGCTTCCTTGGTAAGGAAGAGGTTCGCCGGTTCGATTCCGGCCGTGGGCTCCATGCACAACCAGCTTGTCTTTCCCCCGCGGCCGGAGAGGCCGGCCGGTGGGGTTCGCCCGTTTTGGGAACGGAAAACGCCCGGACCAGGCCGGTTATCCGCCCGGCCGGTTTTCCGGATAAGGACTGACAGGGGGAGGAACGGACCATGGCCAAGCAGAAGTTCGAGCGCAAGAAGCCGCATGTGAACGTGGGGACCATCGGTCACATTGACCACGGCAAGACGACGCTTACCGCGGCGATCACCAAGCAGT
>JAFDHW010000344.1 GCA_019308705.1 Deltaproteobacteria bacterium | reverse complement strand
AGCTCGATGCGGGCGACCTTGCGGCCGATGGCACAGGTGCCGAAATAGACCAGGCCGCTCTTGAACCCCGGGGTGGGCGCCAGCTCCACCTCCTTCATGGTCTCGGCGTAGCGCACGGGCAGCACGGTGTCCATGAGCAGCCTGCCGGAAAGTTCTCCCACCTCCCGCCCCAGGCGGACGCCCGCCACCTCGCCGGGCGCGTCCGCGGCGGCGGCCGGGGCGGCGAGGAGCAACACCGCAAACAGGGCCATGGGCCGGATCATGATTGTCCTCCTGTCTGTCCATCCCCGGATCGCGGCCGGGTCTTCCTTCGGCCCCCGTGGAGCAGTTCCCTGTAGGGCCCCTCCTTTTCCGCCAGTTCGGCGGGCGGCCCCATCTGAACGATGCGGCCGGATTTCATCACCGCAACCCGGTCGTAGTGGGGCACCAGGTCCAGCCGGTGGAGCACGGAGATGATCGTGGTGCCGGCGAACCGGGTGTCCAACAGTTCCTGGACCCGGTTCTGGCTGGCGTTGTCCAGGTTGGAGGTGGCCTCGTCCAGCACCAGGAGCTTGGGTTCTTTGAGCAGGGCCCGGGCGAGCGCCACCTTCTGGCGCTGGCCGCCGGAGAGCCGGTCGCCCTTGCTCCCCACCTCGAAATCCAGGCCGATGTCCATGATCTCCTCGTAGAGCCCCTCCTCGGAGAGCATGGAAAGGGCCAGCTTCTCCAACTCCGCGGTCTCCGGCCCGCCGGTGCCGGGCAGGGGCGTGGCCAGGAGGTTTTCCATGAGGGAATGGGCGCAGATGTAGGTGCGGGGGCAGAAGACCACGAACCGCCCTTGCTGGTCCTGCTCCATGGGCTCCACGTTCTTGCCGTTCCCCGGCCCGGGCCAGCCGCAGGCCGAAAGCTCCACCCCCATGCGCTCGATGAACCGGTGGCGGGCGGAAACGACGCGCTCGGCCAGGCCCGGCGGCATGGGCACGTGGGTGTGCCTGCCGGGCACGTAGTTGATGGCCAGGTGCAACAGCGCCCGCCGGTTGCGCCGCGAAAGCCGCCGGTTCTTCTTCAGCTTGTCCACCAGGGCCTTGAACACCTCCACCCGATCCTGGGGGATGGGGCTGTCCGCGGAGTGATAGTCCTGGTCGGCAAAGGTTTCCACGGTCTTCACGGCAAGGCGCTTGCCCAGTTCCAGAAAGTCGTCGCACAACCCCTCCTCCTCCAAAAACTTCCAGAACCATCGGTTCCTGGGCAGGCTCTCCCGGGAGAATTCCGGGTCCCGGCTCTCGCCGAACAACAGGTTGGAATACATCGTGATGTAGGGATGGAACCGGTCCACGGACAGCGGCTCCAGGTTCAGGTCGTCCCTGCGGCCGATCTCCCGCTCCATGCGGAACCGCACCCGCAAAAAAGCCTCCACGTGCCGGCTGCAGCGCTCCTCGGAGATCACGGCGTTCAGCCCGAACCGGGCCAGGTCCTCCTCCAGGCCCACGGACCGGGCCATGGAGAGGATCTCTTCGTCCGTGGGCAGGGGTCTCCTCTTGGCCTCGTCCGGCGCGATGAGGTTCAACGCCTTGGCGGCGTAGAGCACGTTTTCCCGGATGGTGCCGTTGAAGATGAAGGGGCGCTGGGCCACGGTGCCCAAAATCCGCGCCGTGTCCTGGCGGGTGAGGGTGGAAAGCTCCCGGCCGTCCAGGTACACGTGGCCATGGGTGTAGCGGTACAGCTGGCCCAGGATGTAGGCCAGGGTGGTCTTGCCCGACCCGGAAAACCCCACCACGGCCAAGTGCTCGCCCGGCGGCACGTCGAAGGACACGTTCTCCAGAAGCCGCGCGTCGCCGATGGTGTAGCCCGCGTTCTGTATGGAAAGCGCCGGGGAAAGCTCGTAGGGGGCCCGTTTTTTGGGGAGCAGGTCGAACTCCGGGTAGTCGTCGAAATACTGCATGATGCGCTGGTAGCGCACCTTGGCGTCCTGGTACTCCTCGTAGTAGTCCAGCATCTCCTTCCAGGGATCGTAGATCTTCTCGTAGGCGGACAGAAAGGCCACCAAAGCGCCCAGGGTGAACTGTCCCCGGGTGGCCAGGGTGCCGCCGATCAGAAACAGCAGAAAGGGCCCGAAATTCTGGAAATAGTTGTTCACCATCTTGATGAGGTACTTGTAGGTGAACAGCCGGTTCATGAGTTTTTTCAGCCGCTTGACGTACTTGCCAAGTTTCTCCTGTTCCAGGCGCAGGCTGGCGTTTCCCTGGATCTCGTGGATGCCGGCTACCGCCTCGGTGATGACCCCGCTCATGGCGCGGGTGGCGTCCACCCGTTTTACGTTCAGGCGGTTGTACCGGCGCTGGAGGATGGGAACAATGACGATTTCAAAGGGGTAGATGGCCAGGCTGATGATGGCCAGGAAGGGGTTTAAGCTGATCATGTACCCGCCCAGGGCCACCAGGGTCAGGACCGAGGTGAGCGGGATGGCGATGGCCCCGCCCAGGAAGTAGCCCACCGCGTTCAGCTCCGAGGAAAGAGCCATGACCGCGGTTCCCGGGCTGGTGCGGCGGAAAAACTGGAGGGGCAGCGAAAGGATGTGCTCGTAGAGTTCGTTCCGCATCTGGACCAGGATGTTCTGGCCCATCCAGGTCATAAGCTTGTTGGCCGAAAACTTCAAGAGCCCGGCCAGGACCACGGCCCCCAGGTAGAGGGCGCAGTAGATGTAGAGCAGTTTGACGTCCGACAGCCGGATGGCCTGGTTGACGATGCGTTTCTGCATCTCCAGGGGGACGACGCGGAAGAACACGCCGGCGAGGATGAGGGAAAGGAGGGATGCCTGCCACCACCACTTGGCCCGCAAGACCCAGGAAAACAGGGGCTTCTTGGTTATCAAGCAAGGCTCCTCGCGCCGGCGGCGGGACACGGAGCGCCGGCGTACGGGCTTTGCGCGGAGGGGCGGGCTTTCTTTCTTCATACCAGACCAGGCCCGCTTTAGGCAAACAACCGGTTTTGGCTCTTGTTGTATGGCTCTGGTTGTGGCAACTATCTTCCACCCCCAAGAAGGAGGAGAAAGGTGGATATCAAAGGCTGGATACATCGGGCGAAAGAACAGGGACATGCCCTGGACGAGGCCCGTAGCAAAGAGATGCTGGCCGCCTTCGGCGTGCCGGCGGTTCAGCAAAAAACCGCGAAAACCCCGGCCGAGGCCGCCGAGGCCGCGAAATCCCTGGGCTTTCCCGTGGCGGTGAAGGGGCTTTCGGAAACGCTCACCCACAAGACGGAAAAGGGCTTGGTGCG
>JAFDHW010000343.1 GCA_019308705.1 Deltaproteobacteria bacterium | reverse complement strand
AAGTGCTCGTAGTATTCGGAGCCCCCCAGTTCGTCCTTGGTCTCGCCCAGCACGTAGACCAAATCGCCGGCCGCCTTCAGGTCCAGGGTCTGGCACGAAAGCACGTCCTTGACGATGCCCGTGGTGGTGAACTGGAGGCTTTCCGGGCCGGAGACCTTGTGCTTCTCCCCCCAGGCGCCGGGCAGGTGCCCGTCCACGTACATGGAGTCCTTGCCCGAAAGCAGCGGGATGCCCCAGGCCAGGCATAGCTCCTTCATGGCCAGGCAGGAGCGCACCAGCTGGGCCGCCTTGTGGCGGCCGTCCGGGTTGGATTTTTCGTCGTACACGATGGTGGGCCAGCAAAAGTTGTCCACCCCGCCCACGGTGTCCGGGTCCGCGCCCACGGCCACCACCCGGCGGAAGGCCTCGTCCATGACGCAGGCGGTCATGGCGTAGGCGTCGATGGCCGAGTAGGCGGGGGAGATGGCCTGGGACAGGGCCAGGCGCCGGTTGGAGGAAAGCACCGGCCGGATCACCGCCGCGTCCGAGGGGATGTCGCGGGAAACGCCCACAAAGGGCTTGATTACGCTTGTGCCCTGGACCTCGTGGTCGTACTGGCGGTTGATCCACTCCCGGGAGCACACGTTGGGCCGGGCCAGGATGGCCGAAAGCAGCCCCCCCCACTCGCCGGCCGCCGGCGGGGTGAGCACGGGCTCGGAAAGCCCCCTGAGCTCCGGCGGCACCCAGTGGGCTTCGAACTCCCACTGGGGGAACCCCCGGGTCAAAAGGTCCAGGTCCACGTAGCAGCAGGTTTTGCCTTCATAGGTCAAATGCAGCTTGCCCGAGTCCGTGTACTCGCCGATGACCGTGCTTTCTACGCCGTGCTTGGCCGAAAGCGCGAAGAACCGGTCCCGGTTTTCCGGGCGCACGGCCACGGTCATGCGTTCCTGGCTCTCGGAGACCCAGATTTCCCAGGGGTCCAGGCCCTCGTACTTCAAGGGCACGGAGGAAAGCTCCACGCGCACGCCGCCGGAGAACCGGGCGCTCTCGCCCACCGAGGAAGACAGCCCGCCGCCGCCGTTGTCCGTGACGAAGGCAATCAAGCCCTCGTCCCGGGCCTCCAGCAGAAAATCGTGCATCTTCTTCTGGGTGTAGGGGTCGCCGATCTGCACGTGGCCCGCGGGCGTGTGCTCGGAAAACACCTCGGAGCTGGCCGTGACCCCATGGATGCCGTCCTTGCCCACCCGGCCGCCGCACATGATCACCAGGTCGCCCGGATGGGTGGCCTTGGTTTCCGATGGCTCGCCCGCCACGGTCGCGGGCATGATGCCCAGGGCGGTGACGTACACCAGGCATTTGCCCAGGTAGCCGGGGTGAAAGACCAGGGTGCCGAAGGGCGTGGGGATGCCGGACTTGTTGCCCCCGTCGCGCACCCCCTCCACCACGCCGTCCAGGAGCCTGCGGGGGTGGAGCTTCGGTTTGAGCGGCCCGGGGTAGTGCCGCGGGCCCACGCAGAACCCGAAGGTGCCCGCGATGAGCCGCGCGCCCTTGCCCGTGCCCAACGGGTCCCGATACACGCCCACGATGCCCGTGATGGCCCCGCCGTAGGCCTCCATGTTCGACGGCGAGTTGTGCGTCTCGCCGGTGATGACATAGTAGTGATCCTCGTCGAACCTGCCCGCCCCGGCGTTGTCCCACAGCACGGAAACCACCCAGTCCTTCTTTTCCTTGATGGCGAGGGTGGGGTTCTTGATGCACTCGGCGAACAGGTTCTCGATGATCCGCTCCTCGCCCGTGGAAAGGTCGCGGTAGAGGAACCTGCCGTTGAAGGTGTTGTGGTTGCAGTGGTCGGACCGGGCCTGGGAGATGTACTCCAACTCCACGTCCGTGGGGCCGGAAAGGCCCACGGCCTCCCGCTCCGCCCGCACCTTGGGATCCGCGAAATACTTCCGGATGAAGGGCACGTCGCCCTTGGTGAGCGCCAGGTTCCTCTGGGCGGAGACCTTGAGCAGGTCCTCGTCCGTATCCGCGGAAATGACCGACACCTCGGGCTTATGGTCGAGCCGCACCTTGGGGATGATGATGCCCACGCCCTCGGCCGGGTCCCAGTCCCCGGGCGAATACACCCGCCATTGCTGGATGATGTCGTTGGCCAAAAGCTCTCCCGCGATGGTCTTCGCGTCCTCGGGGGATATCCCCTCGCCGGACAGGCAGTACCTGCGGGAGGTGTAAATGCCCTCGCCCGGGAGAAACTCCCGGCCGAGCACCAGGGAGACCGCCTCCTTGGCCGTGGCCCCGGGGTTGTCCCGCACCCCGGGCCGGAAACCCACCCACACCACCTGGTCAAAGGGCAGGCAAAGCGGCTCGAACGAAGAGACCTGGGTGACGGGGTTGGTGAACACCCGGGTCCGCACCTCCTCCAGTTGTTCCGGGGAAAGGTCCGCGTCAAAGGTGAGCACGTGCACGGCCCGCACGGAGGTGAGCTTAAGGCCGAAATAGTCGAGGGCCTTTTTACGGATGCTTTCGCCCTCGGCGTCGAACAGGTGGGGTTTTAGCGCGATTTCCAGGCGAGCCGGCATGGGAGGCCCCGGGTTTTCGTTTTTGTTCGTGCGCCCCGGCCGTGCCGGCGCGCGAAAGATGTTTTCGAGGGTGTATTACTGCCGGGGCATGGGTGTCAAGAAAAGGGTGCCCGGATCCGGGCCCGGGGAGAGGGAACCCGGAAGGGGGCCCCGCACGGATCGGCCGTGCGGGGCCCGCCCCCGCATGGCTTTTTGGGGAAGAGGGAAAAACCCGGGGGCGGAAAGGTGGGGAGGAGTTCCCGCCCCCAAAGCGGGGGAGGAGGGTCCCGGTTAAATGGGATTATATTTTCAACAATAAGCTTGTGTCAACATTTTTTCCACGCTTTTATCACTATTTTTTTCATGAAGTCTTGGTATTCGCGTCAAAAGCCTCCCTCCATTTCGGGCGACGAGCGCCGCCAAAATGCCGCCCCGGCCCCGGAGTTGCAATCGGGCGAAAGCAGGCTTTTTTCCTCATACTTTGCCGAACGTCGGCTAGCCCGGATTATTCATGAGCAATTTTGCCCGAGATCGAATTTTTCTTTATTTTCAATCCGTTGGAGCTGTTTTTTTGGGTCTTGCGCCAAAGACAGTCTGATTATTTGAGGGATTCTGCCATTCGGGCAAAATTCCTCCCCCTTCGGGCTCGCCCGATTTCCGCGCTGGCCGCGTTATCGGGGCTCGGCGTACCAAAGTACGCCTTCACCCCTCTAGCCTTGCCAG
>JAFDHW010000342.1 GCA_019308705.1 Deltaproteobacteria bacterium | reverse complement strand
CTCGCCCGATTTCCGCGCTGGCCGCGTTATCGGGGCTCGGCGTACCAAAGTACGCCTTCACCCCTCTCGCCTTGCCAGCACGGAAATCAGGCTTCGTGAATAATCCGGGCTAGGTTCAATTTCTTGAATACATTAAATTAATGCACAAACCGCGCAAAGGAAACCCTCGCCCGGATTATTCACGAAACTCTCTTTTCGCGCCGGCGAGGACAGATGCACACCGAACCCCGATAACGCGGGCAGCGCCGGGTCGGGCTCAATTTCCGGTTTTCTCCTCCCCGCATTCCACGGCCTCCTTCTGGGCCGCCAGGTTCCAGATGTTCACACCCTTGACCACGGCCGAGGCCCCGCCCATGGCGATGACGGGGACCATCTGCACCACGTGGTTCACCAGGTTGAAGGAAAGGGCTTCTTCCGCGGCCACGCCGAAAAGCGCCAGGGCGAAGATGCCGCCCGCCTCCCACAGGCCCCAAAACCCGGGCACCGAGGGAAGGGAGATGAAAAAGGCCACGATGACCATGGCCGCGGTGAGGTCCCAGATGGACAGGGCCTGGCCCCCGGCCAGAAGAAACGGGCACCCCAGGCTCATGAGCCACCAGGAGACCCCCAGAAGCGCCCACACGGCAAAGGACATGGCAAGGCAAAGCCCAATGCGCAAGGGGCTTTTCAGCATGACAAATCCCTGGGCCGTGCGCTCCATGAGGTTCACGACCGGCTGGCACACCCGCCTTTTGACCGCGTCCTTGGCCATGGGGGAAAGGAAGAAGACCAGCCGCGGGCTTTCCATGATGATCCAGGCCATGGCGGCGCGTGTCTTGTATACACCCACCAGGATGATGCCCACAACGAGCACCGCCACCAGCTTCAGCATCTTGCCCGCCACGGTGTTCAAGGTTTCCCCGGAAAGCGTGTACTTGCCGAAGGTCATGGTGAAGTCCGGGGAGATGGTCACGGCCTTCATGACCAGGGCGAACAGGATGAGCAGGCTGATCAGGTCGAACACGCGTTCCGCGGCGATGGTGGCGAACACGCCGAAGAACGAGGCGCCGCGCTCGCGGCTGATGATGCCCGGCCGGGCCAGCTCCCCCACCCTGCCCGGCAGGATGCAGTTGACCGCAAAACCGATCATGGTGGGATGGTAGGCCTCCCAGAACCTGGTGGGCACCATGGGCCCCAAGATGAGCCGCCACCGGTACACCCGCACCACGAAGCTGGCCGCGATGGCCGCAAAGGCGGGGATGGCCCACCAGAAGTTGATGGAGAAAAGCACTTCCACGAGGCGGGAAAAATCCACGTTCCGCACGGACAAGTACAGGGCCGCCGCGGAAATGGCCAGGCCGACGCCCAAGGAGATGGCGACCTTTTTACGGTTCATGGATTCATCCTGGACAAGGGGGCTCCCGTCAGCCGGAGAGGATGCGCCGGGCTTCGTCACAGTCCCGTCGGATCTGGGCCACCAGTGCCTCGATGCTGTCGAATTTTATCTCGCCCCGCAGCCTTTGCACGAAGTCCACCTTGATCTTCCGGCCGTAGATGTCTTCCGAAAAGTCCAGGATGTGAACCTCCACGGTGAACTGCCCTTCGCCGAAGGTGGGGGAATAGCCGATGTTGGCCACGCCGGGCAGGAGGTCCGTGGACTCCGCCATGCGCACGCGCACCGCGTACACGCCGGTTTGGGGGACAAGCTCGTCCTCCAGCACCAGGTTGGCCGTGGGAAAACCCAGCTTTTTGCCGCCCCGGTCGCGGCCGCGGCCCACCACGCCGCGGACCTGGTAATCCCGGCCCAAAAGCCTTTTGGCCGCGGTCACCTCGCCTGCGCCCACCAGTTGGCGGATGCGGGTGGAGGAGATGCGCTCGCCATCGGGATCGGCGATCTCCACCCAGGGCACCACCAAAAGTTCGAACCCCAACTCCTCGGCCATTTTGCCCAACGACTCTACGTTGCCTTCGCGGCCCCGGCCGAAGCAGTAGTCCGGCCCCACCACCAGCGCGCGGATGCCCATCTTCTCCACCAGCACCTCCTCCACGAACCGGCGCGCCGGGATGGCCGCGAACTTGCGGGTGAAGGGGATGGACACCAACACGTCCAGCCCCTGGGCGGAGATGAGTTCCACCTTCTGTTCATGGAGGGTGATGAGTGGCGGACGGTTCTTCTCCCGCAGCACGCGCAGGGGATGGGGGTTGAAGGTCACGGCGGCGGACTCACCGCCCAGTTGTGCGGCCTTGGCCTTGACCCGGTCGAACAGGGCCTGGTGGCCCAGGTGAACGCCGTCGAAATTGCCGATGGTGACCGCGGGGCTGTTCAACGGCTGAACGATTTCTTGAAGGGAGTTGATTACGCGCATGACCCTTGCCGGCGATCCGGGAAATTCCGTGAATAATCCGCCCCTCCCGGCGGCTTTTCACAGGCCCGGGAATACTGACTTGACAGGCGAAATAAAAGCGTATAGGTAGTTCATCTCGACGCCAAAAGCAACCCTTTTCGGGGTCGCGCCGAGGTGGCGGAACTGGTAGACGCGCTAGGTTCAGGGTCTAGTGGGGGTCCCCCCGTGGAGGTTCGAGTCCTCTCCTCGGCACCAGGAAAAAAGCAAAGGCTGGTTCCGGAGCCAACCGGAACCGCCTTTTTTTGTGCGCATTGGAAGCCCCTGCCCCCCTGGTGGCCGCGGACGGAACGGGCGGTTTTTCCGTGCGCCGGAAGCACCCTCAGCCCGGGTAATGCACCGCCAGCCACACCGCGGGTTCGTCCCCGCCCGTCCACTCCACCCGGTGTTTGCAATGGGCGGGGATCTCCACCCAGTCGCCCGGGGAAAGGGGGAGCACGTCCTCCCGCCCAAAAAACCGCAGGCCTGCGGACCCGGAGAGCAACACCACCCACTCGGCGGCTTCCTGATCGTACCAGAACCCGGGCGGCGAGGCGTGGCCCATGGACACGATGCGTTCGATGCGCACGCCTCCCGCCTTCACCAGATCAACGAACTCCTCGGCCTCCGGGCTTTGCGGAAGCCTCTCAAACAGGTTTCCCTTGCGCACGACATGCTCCATGGGTTTTCCAACCCGGATCATTCACGAGCCGGAAGGGTGAAAAATTCCGCCAACGTCAGCTTTTCCCATCATCCGCCAATTAACCATCAATGCTCCTGAAATATTCAACCCGGATTATTCACGAAGCCTGATTTCCGTGCTGGCAAGGCTAGAGGGGTGAAGGCGTACTTTGGTACGCCGAGCCCCGATAACGCGGCCAGCGCGGAAATCGGGCGAGCCCGAATTCCTCCAATAATCAGACCGTCTTTGGCGCAAGACCCGAAAAACAGCTCCAACGGATTGAAAATAACGAAAAATTCGATCTCGGGCAAAATTGCTCATGAATAATCCGGGTCAAATATATTCTGTTCAACGAAATTTTCATGAAAATTCGGGCTGTCCGCCACGGCCATGGGCTTACACGCCCTCCGCAGCGGAAAACCCTTTTTGAAACCCCTCCCCGGCCTTGTCCCTGAAATTTTCCCGGTATACAATCCCCCTGCTTGCATAGGATTAGCCCGGATTATTCACGAAGCCTGATTTCCGTGCTGGCAAGGCTAGCCCGGATTATTCACGAGTTCGATTCGCGCGAGAGTAAGGAAGGAGGAGGGAAGCTGTACTTTTGTA
>JAFDHW010000341.1 GCA_019308705.1 Deltaproteobacteria bacterium | reverse complement strand
TTGACACCACGGGGCCATATCGGGTAGCAAGGCCCCCAGAAAGGGGATTTTTCATGCATCGCGTATTTGCCGGCGGTTTTTATTTTGGTGGCTATTATTTTTACGCCACCGGTCTGCCGGCAGGGGCGCGCTGCGGATAAACCCCCACCCACAAGCAAGCGCAACCCGCCGTGGCAGGCCGAAAAGGCTCCACGGCGTTTTTGTTTCCGGGCTGTGGAGAAAAAAAACTCCACGGCCCTTTTTCTTTATTCGGACAAAGGAGGGCAACATGAACTTGGGCAAGCAGATCCGCATGGAGCGGATCAGGGACAGAAAGACCGGCAAGACCGTCATCGTGCCCATGGACCACGGCATCTCCGTGGGGCCTATCAAGGGCCTGGTGGACATGAGAACCACGGTAAACCAGGTGGCGCTGGGCGGGGCCAACGCGGTGGTGGAGCACAAGGGCCTGGTCATGGCCGGCCACCGGGGCGAGGGCCCGGACATCGGGCTCATCGTGCACCTTTCCGCCTCCACTTCCCTTTCGCCGTATCCCAACGCCAAGGGCCTGGTGTGCACCATGGAGGAGGCCATCCGCCTGGGCGCGGACGCGGTGTCCATCCACGTGAACCTGGGAGACGGCATGGAAAAGGAGATGCTCACCGACTTCGGCAAGGTGAGCTACGAAGCCGCCACCTGGGGCATGCCGCTGTTGGCCATGGTCTACCCCCGGGGCGAGAAGATCGAAAACGAGTACGACGTGAAATACGTGAAGCACGCCGCGCGCCTGGGCAACGAAATGGGCGCGGACATGGTCAAGGTGCCCTACACCGGCTCGCCCGAGTCCTTTGCCCAGGTGGTGGAGGGCTGCACCGTGCCCGTGGTCATCGCGGGCGGGCCCAAGATGAAGTCCGACATCGACATCCTGGAGATGGTGCGCGGGGCCATGGACGCGGGCGCCATGGGCGTTTCCATCGGCAGAAACGTGTTCCAGCATGAAAACCCCATGGCGCTGACCCGGGCCATCTCCGCCATCGTGCACAAGGACGCCTCGATCAACGAGGCCATCGACATCCTGGCCACCGAGACGAGGGCGGCATGAAAACCGTGTGGGTGAACGTGGACCCCTGGGACAAGAAGCTGGTGACCACGGCCCTGGAGGGCGGGGCGGACGCGGTCATGGTTCCCCGGGGCTGCGCGGACAAGGTGCGCGAACTGGGCCGGATCACGGTCATCGCGCCGGACGGGGACCTCGTGCCCGGCGAGGACGTGTTCTTCCTCACGGTCAAGGGCCAGGAGGACGAAGGCAAGGTCCTGGAGATTTCCGCCAGGGGGCCGGTGGTGGTGGACACCCCGGACTGGAGCATCATCCCCCTGGAGAACCTGGTCGCCCAAAAGGCCCGGGTGGCCACCCGGGTCTCCACCCTGGAGGAGGCGAAAACCGCGCTCACCATCCTGGAGCACGGGGTGTGGGGCGTGGTGGCGGACACCCGGGACCCCGGAGAATTGAAGGCCATGCTTTCCGCCATCCGGTCCTCGGGGTCCAAAACGGAGCTCACCGTGGCGGAGATCACGGGCGTCCGGGCCGTAGGCATGGGCGAACGGGTGTGCGTGGACACCTGCACCTCCATGGGGCGGGGCCAGGGCATGCTGGTGGGAAACGCTTCTTCCGGGCTCTTTCTGGTGCACGCGGAAAGCCTGGAAAACCCTTACGTGGCCGCGCGGCCCTTTCGGGTGAACGCGGGCGCTGTCCACGCCTACACCCGCACGCCGTCCGGCCGCACCACCTACCTTTCCGAACTTTGCGCGGGCGACGAGGTCCTGGTGGTGGACTGGCAGGGCAACGCCCAGCCCGCGGTGGTGGGCCGGGTCAAGATCGAAAAGCGGCCCCTTCTCCTGGTCACGGGCAGGGCGGGGGACCAGGAGATCTCCGCCATCCTCCAGAACGCGGAAACCATCCGCCTGGTGGCCGAGGACGGGTCCGCCGTGACCGTGGTGGCCCTGGAGCCCGGGCACAAGGTCCTGGCCGCGGTGGAAGAGGGCGGCCGCCACTTCGGCTACAAGATCGAGGAGACCATCCAGGAAAAATGAGCGACCAGGAAAACACCACCGTAAAGGAGCTTTCCGGGCTTTCCATCAACGAGTTGCGCGCCCGCATCGACCGGCTGGACCGCACCATTGTCCAGGCCCTGAACGAGCGGCTTCTCCTTGCCCGGGCCATCGGCGAGATCAAGAAGAAAGAGGGCCTGCCCGTGGTGGACCTGCCCAGGGAACGGGAGGTCCTGGCCCGGCTGGAGCAGGCCAACGAAGGCCCCTTGCCCAACGAGACCCTGCGCTACGTGTACACGGAGGTCATGGCCGCCTCCCGCAGGATCCAGAAGCCGGTGAGGGTGGCCTTTCTCGGCCCGGAAGCCACCTTCACCCACCTGGCGGCCGTGTCGCACTTCGGCCGGGCCACTTCGTTCGTGCCCCAGCCGAGCATCCGGGACGTGTTCGAGGAGGTGGAAAAGAAAAACTGCGCCTACGGGGTGGTGCCCGTGGAAAACTCCATCGAGGGCGCGGTGAACCACACCCTGGACCTCTTTCCCAACTCGGACCTTCTCATCTGCGCGGAGATCTACAGCGCCATCAGCCACGACTTGCTTTCCCGGGAAACCGCGCCGGACCAGGTGCAGACCATCTTCTCCCACCCCCAGGCCCTGGCCCAGTGCCGCCAGTGGTTGAGAAAGCACATGCCCGCGGCAAGCCTGGTGGAATGCGGGTCCACCTCCGAGGCCGCGCACAAGGCCGCGTGCACTCCCCGCTCCGCGGCCGTGGCGGGAAGCCAGGCGGCCATGGTATATGACCTGTTGGTGCTGGCGTCCCGCATCGAGGATTCCATCCACAACGTAACCCGGTTTCTGGTCATCGGCCCGGACAGGATTCCGCCCACGGGAAGGGACAAGACCTCCCTGGTGTTCGCAACGGCGCACGTGCCGGGCGCTTTGTACCAGGCCCTGGGGCCCATTGCCGACGCCGGGGTGAACATGGTCAAGCTGGAGTCGCGGCCGTCCAAGAGCGCATCGTGGCACTACCAGTTCTTCGTGGACGTGGAAGGCCACCTTCAAGACCCGCCCGTGGCGCGGGTGGTCGAACAAATGCACGAAACCTGTGCGTTCGTGAAGTGGCTGGGGTCCTATCCCCAGGCGGAAATCTAGCCCGAATTATTCATGAAAAATTTCACCGAATAAAATATTTATACGGATTTAAACAGGTTAAGTGCCAATTGAAGGGTCCTTGAAAAATGCACGCTGTTTATTTGAGGAA